>JAVHRU010000064.1:0-40556 GCA_036171835.1 Sulfurimonadaceae bacterium
TAATGAATACATCTTCTACAGTTAATACGTTGCATAAATAAAAACTTCTTTATAATAAATTGTTGCAAAATTTTATCATAACTAAGTAAAATACAGATGTAGATTTTTTTGCATCGCTTAAAGACGGTCTACTAGTTTTTATAAAGGTTATTCATGGACAAAATAGTAATTATGTTAGAACTCCAACAGCAGTTAAATGATTCTACAAACGGTAAAGATTGGACTTCTGGAGTGACAAAAAACTCTAAAGAGATCAACTGGAAAAGATGTATTTATATGGAGTGTGCAGAGATGATAGACTCTTTTGCTTGGAAACACTGGAAAAATATCGATGCACAGCCGGATTGGGATAATCTGAAGATCGAAGTCGTGGATGTTTGGCACTTTATCTTAAGTTTGGCAATCGAAGAAAATACAAAACATGGTCAGCTTGGTTTTGAAGATCTGGCAAATGAGATCTGCTCTGTGTCCTCATATGCGGCTATAACAAAGCAAAATGAGAGTTATGCCGTGCAAAAAGAGATTATTGGGCAAGTTGAACTTTTAATGCTTGATGCATTGAAGCGAGAAGGTTTTACCCTTTTTGCAATGATGGAACACTTTTTTACTCTTGTGAAGATGAGCGGACTTGATATCGTAAGCTTATACCGTTTGTATGTCGGCAAAAATATTCTCAATCAATTTCGCCAAGATTACGGATATAAAGATGGCACATATATTAAAGTCTGGAATGGCGAAGAGGACAATGTTGTTATGAAACATATCTGGGAAATTGATGGCGATATCGCTCCTGAACTTTTATACCAAAAGCTTCAGGCAAAATATGAGAGTCTAGAAGCGTAATATGGAGAATTTTTTAAAAGAAGCAAAACACTCAAGTAGAGTTTTAAATGAACTTAGCGGTGCTGAGAAAAATAAAATCTTACGCCAAATGGCTGAGTCTCTGCGCTCAAATATGATGAACATTATGGAAGCAAATGCACAAGATATGAAAGATGCTGATGCTAGTGATCTTTCATCAGCACTCAAAGACAGACTTTACCTCGACGAAAAACGCATCGAAGCGATGGCTGTGGCCCTAGAAGAGATAGCAGCACTTAAAGAGCCAGTTGGTCGCGTGCTTGATGGTTGGGTAACAGAAGAGGGACTTAAAATCGAGAAAGTATCTATCCCAATAGGTGTTATCGGAATTATCTACGAATCTCGTCCAAATGTCACAAGTGACACAGCTGCGCTTTGTTTTAAAAGCTCAAATGTTTGTGTACTCAAAGGTGGGAAAGAAGCTGAAAACTCCAATATCGCAATTGCGGATATTTTACGCGGGGTCTTAGTCAAAAATAATCTTCCAGCCTCGATGATCTCTCTTTTACCTGATTCATCACGAGAAGGCGTTGCTAAACTCATTAAGATGGATAAATATGTTGATCTTATCATCCCACGTGGTGGAGAAGGCTTGATCCGTTATGTGAGTGAGAATGCGACAGTGCCAGTTGTCAAACATGATAAAGGGCAATGTCATACTTACATAGATAAAGATGCAAATATAGAAGATGCGATTAAAATTGCCATCAATGCAAAAGTGTCTCGTCCTGGTGTTTGTAATGCGATGGAAACTTTACTTGTCGATATTGTTATTGCAAAAGGAACTTTGCCAAAACTAAAAACTGCATTTGATGATGCAGGAACATCACTTAAAGGTTGTGCATCAACTCAAGAGATTATTACAGTAGCACATGCGAGTGATGAAGATTTTGACACGGAATATTTAGCAAATATCTTAAACATCAAAATCGTCGATGGAGTTGATGGAGCTATTGAGCATATTACCAGATTTGGCTCAGGACATTCAGAGGCAATCATCACTCAAAATGTCACAACGGCTGAGAAGTTTTTAAATGCAATTGATGCAGCAGCCGTGTATCTCAATGCTTCTACACGTTTCACCGACGGAGGATCTTTTGGCTTTGGCGCGGAAGTAGGAATAAGTACCAATAAACTCCACGCTCGTGGACCGATGGGCATAGAAGGTCTAACGACTTACAAATACAAAATATATGGTTCTGGTCAGATACGTTGAGTGAAAAAGTCTTACATGTAAAGGATCTTAGTTTCGGATATAAAAAAAATAAACTCCTCTATAAAGATTTTAATCTTTCTTTACATGTAGGCGAGATTAAATCGATCGTAGGAGAAAGCGGAGTAGGTAAATCTACTCTTTTTGAACTCATCCTTGCTAATCTCAAACCGACTTCTGGAACTCTTACATGTAAGGATGTCTCACAAGTTTTTCAAGATCCATACAGCTCATTTCATCCAAGTTATAAGATTATTGATCAGATAAAAGATGTGGCAGATACTACAGAGATAGAAAAATATTTAAAGAGTATGGATTTGGATTATGCTCTTTTAGAGAAATTGCCCCACGAACTCTCTGGCGGACAGCTTCAACGTGCATCGATAGTACGAGCGTTGCTTATGAAACCTAAACTTCTTCTTTTGGATGAGCCAACATCGGCTCTTGACAATGTGCTACAGCTTGATGTTATGAAGATGCTTTTAACACACCTTGATGAGATGGGGATGCTTCTAATCACGCATGAAGCAGACTTGGCCTCATGGTGTAGTGATGAGGTTATTACAATTAGCCAAGAGAAGGTTTGATAAGCATCTTCGCTAAGTAAAATCCACCGCCTGCCATAAATACAGTTCCAAAAAGATTAAGTCCCATATTTACAAATGCTAAAAAGAGACTTCCTCCTTGAAGAAGAAAAAAACTCTCTATCGCAAAGGTAGAATATGTTGTAAATCCGCCTAAGATACCAGTGGTGAGAAAACTCTTTACATGTAAAGAAAAAAAGCTCGTATACATAAAGTATGCGATGAGTATCCCCATGATAAAACTTCCGACAAGATTAACACCAAGCGTTCCAAAAGGGAGTTCATGAGGAACTCTTTGAGAGATGAGACCATTGACATAAGAACGTAGAACAGCGCCTATAAAACCGCCACTACCTATTGCTAGTATTGTTTGCCAGCTCATTATCATACACCTTTTGCATTGTAATTCTTAGATTGTTCATCCACTCTTTATCTTCTTTATCAGCGATAAAAGAATCTAAAAATATCGCTTTTATCTTGCGAGGTCTGTAGTAATACTTTTTGATGTTGTAACATGAAGCCGTAGCAATCAAAACAACAGGCTGAACGCACAGTGCATATTTGTCCGCTACAAGTTTTGCTCCTGGTTTAAAAGGAAGCATTCTACCTGTCGTGCTTCTTGTACCCTCTGGAAAGATGGTTATTACTCTTCCCTCATCGAGCCTCTCTTTACTTGCTTTGAGAAGTTTGACAAGAGAGCTTTTACTTTCTCTTTCTATGGGAATATCATTTGGCAAACGTAAAGTAAGTCCAAAAAATGGGATATCAAAAAGCTCTTTTTTTGCAACCCATGCAAGATCCCGTTTAGATAAGAGTTCCACAACACCAATGTCAAGATCACTTTGATGATTGATTAAAAACATCTGGGTTTGTGGATCCTCTATTCCTATCTTTTTATATGACCAAAACGTAAGAAGCTGTATAAATTTTGAAGCTATTTTTTGTGCTTTTGGTTTTGGTACGAGCTTGAAGATGGCGATCATCAAGGTCATACCAGTGAAGATTATAAATGTCGCATATGCCCAACTAATTCGAGCAAGCATCTTCATTCTTTATCCATCCAATTTTATCACTGCTGAGTTTTACTTTTGTAAAGTTACCGCTTTCACCCTCGATTTCAAGGTTCTCTTGGCTTGTTGTTTTATCAAAGATAGTTCCATTTGTTAGAGGAAGTAAGTATACATTTGATCCTTGTTTCACACACATGGAATCTGCAGGTTTCATCAGATACACTAAATAAGCAATTGGAAGGATCAAAACTACTAGCAATTTGTATTTTTTCTTCCACATGATTAAAGCAAATAATATTAATAAGAAAATAATAGTAATTGTAAGTTTTAAACCCGTAAATTGTTGATCTTTTGGATCTAAATCACTCATCGTAGTTACTTTATCATCATCTACTATGATTGGAATTGATATTTTTTCAAATGTCTGGTTTTTGAGATTATAATATGTGAAATCAAAGCTTTGTACACCTTTTTTGATGATTGCATAGTAAGTAATCTTAGGGCTCATAAAACTATTGTCTATAGATTCTATACCTTGCTTCGTAACATCTTTCATCTTCATTCTACTGAGATCTGATCTCGTAGCTGTTGCTGTAAATAATACGATATTATTATTTTTATCATAACTCGTGATCTTATGAGTTAAGAGATTGAACTCTTCTGCAATGACATTTGAAAAGTCACTTCTTGGATTCAGTGTTATAACATTGAGGCTTTGTCCCTTTAACGTAGTCGTCGTAGGATAAGTTCCTTGCGCATCATCTGAAGCTGTTGCTACGATATCAGGAAGTGTTGCACTAGACCCAGTGGCTTGAAAGTAAAAAGTATCATAAAAATAATTTCCCTCTTTTGTTTGAGTCGTTTTATCATCTATAAGAACAATATGACTACCGTTTTCAAATGTAAATGAGATATCTTGATAATTTGAATCTGTAGAAAATGATTTTATCGTAATGGCAAATATTTCACCGTTGATGATTTTATTTGGAACACTACTGTAAGAAAGGTACACTATTTGAGGTCCCGCTGGTTGTGTAGCTACTGGTGGCGTATCTGCAACTGTATCAGTTGGAGTAGACTCAGTGCTTACATTATTGTCTTCAGCAAAAGAGAATTGAAAAATAAGCAAAAATGCAAGGAGTAAACGTATCACGCGTTTAAAAAGCCCTCAAGCATTTTGACTCCATCATCACTTCCAAGTAATATTTCCATAGCGCGTTCAGGGTGTGGCATAAGTCCAAATACATTTTTTTCTTTGTTACATATACCTGCAATTGAATCAACAGAACCATTCGGATTTGATATCTTACCTGTCGCATCAGTGTATTTTAAAAGGACTTGGTTATTTGCATATAACTCTTCTAAGCCCTCTGCATCTATAAAATAGTTTCCATCATGATGCGCGATCGGAACATTGACAACATCATTAACAGAGAGTTTTTCCAAAAAGATATTATCATTAGCAACTACTTTAAGATTGTGATGACGAGAGATGAAATGAAGACTTTCATTTCTTTTAAGTGCTCCTGGAAGAAGTCTTGCTTCTGTTAAAACCTGAAAACCATTACAGATTCCAAGAACTTTTCCACCATTATTTGCATACTCTTTGACTGCTTTCATAATAGGTGAAAATTTTGCAATAGCACCACTTCTTAAGTAATCTCCATAGCTAAAGCCACCAGCAACAACTACAAGGTCTATATCCTCTGGAAGTGATTCCTCTTTGTGCCAGATAACCTGAGTTATAGCACCAAGTTTTTTAAATGCATAAACCGTGTCATATTCACAGTTTGTACCAGGAAACTGTAATACTGCTACTTTCATTTAATAAGCTCGATATCATAATCTTCGATAACAGTATTTGCAAGAAGATCTTCACACATTTGTGTAACATCTGCGCGAACTTTGTCATGATCATCACTGTCTATTTTTAAAATGATCTGTTTACCAACTCTGACATCTTTAATCCCTTCGAAGTGAAGTGAATCAAGTGCATGATGTACCGCTTTTCCTTGAGAATCAAGAACGCCATTTTTGAGTGATATATTTACGATTGCTGTCATTGTTATTTTCCTAATATTCTATTTAAAACTTCTTCATACGCCATTTTAAGTCCGCCTAAACCTTGACGAAAACGGTCTTTATCCATCTTCTCACCCGTAGCCATATCCCAAAAACGACAGTTATCAGGAGAGATCTCATCAACTAATATGATGTTACCGCTACTGTCTTTTCCAAATTCAAGTTTAAAATCGACAAGATTTAAACCTTTTTCTGCAAAATAAGGGCGTAAAATATCGTTGATCTCTCTTGCCATACGGCGGATTTTATCAAGCTCATCTTGGTACTTGACAAGACCTAAGATAAGAGCATGTTGGTCGTTGAGCTTTGGATCACCAAGCTCATCGTTTTTGTAGTCAAACTCAACTAAAGTAAAAGGTAAAACCATGCCATCAGTAAGTCCAAGATTTTTGCTCAAACTACCAGTTGCAATATTGCGAACAATAACTTCGATCAAAATAACATCTACTTTTTTATGAAGCATATGATTGTCATCAAGCATCTTTACAAAGTGAGTTGGAATCCCTTTAGAATCTAAAAGTTTAAAAAGCTCTGTTGAGATCTTATTATTGAGAGCTCCTTTTCCAGCTTCACTTGCTTTTTTAAGACCGTTAAATGCAGTTAGGTCATCCTTGAATTCAGAAATTACTAACTCTTTGTCGTCTGTTAAGTAAAGTTTTTTAGCTTTTCCTTCGTAAAGAAGTTCGCGTTTTTCCATTGTGTTTATCCTTTTGTTATGATGAGTGCTTTGATGATGCCAAAAGCCTCTTTGAGTTGTAAATCTTTGAACATTTGCTCTTTTGTAATGACTTTATCGTCTTTATCTTTCTCTTTTGTTTTGTCTGCTTTTCCGGCATCTTTTTGAAGCTCTTTTTCAAGATGTTGTTTCAAATCAGCTTCTTTGATCATAAAGTCGTTATTGTCATCTGTTTTGATTACGCCTTCGTTGACTTCAATATCAGGGGTAACACCTACAGCTTGAATAGTGCGTCCGCTTGGAAGGTAATATCTAGCGATTGTAAGCTTGATCGCTTCATCTTCAGAGATAGGAAGGACAACTTGAACACTTCCTTTTCCAAAACTTTTTGTACCCACTAAAACTGCACGTTTATGGTCTTGAAGTGCACCAGAGACGATTTCAGAAGCACTTGCACTTCCGCCGTTGATAAGAACAACCATAGGCATTTTTGTCATAGTTGCAGCTGTAGTAGCATCGTACTCTTTGTCTTCAGTTTTTGTGCGTCCTTTTTGTGAGACGATAATTCCTTTATCCACAAAAAGATCTACAAGTCCAACAGCCTGATCTAAAAGTCCGCCAGGGTTGTTGCGAAGATCTAGGATGATCCCTTTATCTTTATTTTTATATTGGTTTATAGCTTTTTTAACCCCTTCAACTACTTTCTTGTCAAAACTTGTAATTCTTATATAAAGGATAGAATCATCGATCTGTTTTGTGTAAACAGATTGGATATCAATCTTACCTCTTATGATATGAAAATGAAGTGGTTTTGTTTCACTTTTTCTTACAACAGTGATATCAATAGGTGTTCCAATCTCTCCACGCATAACGGAAACAGCGTCATCGATTGTCATGCTAAGCGTCGATTTATCGTTGATTTTTAAGATAATATCTTCAGCTTTCAATCCAGCTTTATCCGCAGGAGTTCCCTCTAGCGGTGCGATAACAGTGAGCGCTCCATCTTTCATACCAACGGTAATCCCAAGTCCGCCGAACTCTCCGTCTGTTTGGACTTTTAAGCTCTCAAAACTTTTTTTATTCATAAATGCAGAGTGTGCATCAAGGTTGGTCATCATCCCCTGAAGAGACTTATCTATAAGCTCTTGAAGTGTGACATCATCGACATTGTATTGCTCGACAATACTTAAAACCTTTGTGAATTTTGCTAATGCTTCAAGCCTTGAAGCTTCAGTAACAGGTTTTTGGATAACTTTAGGCGGTGTTGCTGCAAAAAGAGATGGTGAAAAAAAGAGACTGATTGCCGTCGCGGTTGTAATAAAACCAAGGGTAATGAATTTTTTATTAAGCATAATCTACCTAGTGAATGTTAAATTTTAAAGTTGGATATTATACTTAAAACTCATTTACATAACAATAAATTTATAGAAGCATTTTTGAATAAAAAATATAGTTGTTGAGATAGACTAAGATAACTTGACAATGATAGACTCAATTTGATATAATTTTTCATCTTTAAAACAAAGGCAGAATCAATGAATAATATTTTTGAAAAACTTACACACAATATGAGTGAAGCGATAGAGTCTTCACTCTCTTTAGCTTTACACAATAAAAACATGGAAGTCGATCCAACTCACTTTTTATGGGCACAGCTTACAAATACAAATTCGGTTTTGAATCAGGCATTTAATAAAATGAATGTCGATAAAACTGCCATAGAACTTGATATAAAAAGTATGGCAAACAGGTTTCCTACCTCTTCATCGGTGAGCAAAGAAAATATCAAACTCTCTAAAAAGTTTGTAGATTCTTTGCAACGCGGTGCTGGGGAAATGACAAAAAATGGAGATACATTTTTAGCCGTTGACAGCTACATCATTGCAAATTTAAAAGAATCTCCATTTAACGAGATCATCGGAAAATATGTCAATATAGTTGATTTGACAAAAACACTTGAGTCGTTTCGCGGTGGTCAAAAAATAGACTCTCAAACGGGAGATGAAAATCTTGAAGCACTTTCAAAATATGGTATTGATCTTACAAAACAGGCGGCTGAAGGAAAACTTTCTCCTGTAATCGGACGAGACGAAGAGATCAACCGTACTATGCAAATTTTGATCCGTAAAACGAAAAATAATCCTATCCTTTTGGGTGAACCTGGAGTTGGTAAAACTGCTCTTGTCGAAGGCTTGGCGCAACGGATATATAACAAAGAAGTGCCTTTGTCTTTACAAAATAAACGTGTCATCGCCCTTGATATGAGTGCACTAATTGCTGGTGCAAAATATCGTGGAGAGTTTGAAGATAGATTGAAATCTGTCATTGATGAAGTGAAGAAAAATACGAATATCATCCTTTTTATAGATGAGATTCATACGATTATTGGTGCGGGGGCAAGTGAGGGAAGTATGGATGCGGCAAACATCTTAAAACCTGCTCTTGCACGTGGAGAACTTCGCACTATTGGTGCTACGACACTCAAAGAGTATAGAAAGTATTTTGAAAAAGATGCGGCGCTTCAAAGACGTTTTCAACCGGTACGCGTGGATGAACCAAGTGTCAATCAAGCGTTGCAGATACTTCGCGGAATCAAAGAAAATCTTGAGACATTCCATAATATAACGATTACAGATTCAGCACTCGTGGCAGCTGCAAAGCTAAGTGAAAGATACATTACAGATAGATTTTTGCCAGATAAAGCGATTGACCTTATTGATGAAGCGGCGGCTGAACTCAAAATGCAGATAGAAAGCGAACCAAATGCACTAGCTTTTATAAAAAGAAAGATTCAAGAGTTAAATGTAGAAAGAGAAGCTCTTAAAATGGAGGAATCTGCAAGTAATACAAAAAGAATTGAAGAAATCGCTAAAGAACTTGCGGATTCTGAAGAGGAAAAACGTGCTTTAGAATCTCAGTTTAATCACGAAAAAGCAATCTTTGAAAAGATCGCGAGCATCAAATCTGATGTAGAATCTAAAAAACGTGAAGCAGAACTTGCTAAAAACAGCGGCGATTATAATAAAGCTGCAGAGATCGAATATGGCATAGTTCCAAAACTCTTAGAAGAGGAAGATTTGCTTCAAGAGAAGTGGAAAGAGATGCAAAAGGAAGGTACACTACTTAAAAATAGTGTGGACGAGGATGCAATCGCTTCTATCGTCAGTAGATGGACGGGAATTCCTGTAAGTAAGATGCTTCAAAGTGAGAAAGAAAAGATCTTACATGTAGAAGATGAGCTCAATATCTCTGTAATTGGTCAAGAACGTGCAACGCATGCTGTGGCTCGTGCTATAAAAAGAAACAAAGCTGGATTGAGTGATAAAAACAGACCAATAGGAAGTTTTCTTTTCCTTGGGCCAACGGGTGTCGGAAAAACTCAGACGGCTAAAACATTGGCAAAGTTTCTCTTTGATACAGAAGAGGCAATGGTAAGAATCGATATGAGTGAGTATATGGAGAAACACGCTGTTTCCCGTCTTGTCGGTGCACCTCCAGGATATGTAGGATATGATGAAGGCGGACAACTCACTGAAGCAGTTCGTCGTAAACCTTACAGTGTAATACTTTTAGATGAAGTGGAAAAAGCGCATCCAGATGTGTTTAATATCTTGCTTCAAGTACTTGATGATGGACGTTTAACAGATAATAAAGGTGTGACGGTTGATTTTACTAACACTATTATTATTATGACGAGCAATATCGCAAGTGATAAGATTATGACAATGGGCAGTGACTATGACAAGATGCGTGATGCGGTTATGGGCGAACTCAAACTCGCGTTTAAACCTGAGTTTTTAAATAGGCTTGATGATATCATCATCTTTAATCCGCTTGGAAGTAGCCAGATCAAAGGAATTGTGGATCTTTTCTTTAGTGAGATCGTGAAAAAAGTACAAGAGAGAGATATCACTATTACTCTGAGTGAAGCTGCCAAAGAGCTTATTGCTGAAGCCGGATTTGATCCAGTGTATGGAGCAAGACCGCTCAAACGCGCACTTTATGAGATCGTAGAAGATAGACTTGCTGATCTTATTCTCGGTGGGGAAGTGACTGAGGGCTCTACCGTAGCTTTTGATGTAGAGGCTGATGAGATAAAAGTCACTGTTTCGTAAATAAAAAAATGGTTATAATTTTTTTATGAAAATAATAACTTTAATACTTATAGCTTATATTTCTTTGGTGGCATGTACGGGCGATTGTCTTACATGTCATCCAAAACTTCTTCCAACTATTAATAGCGATACAAAGCACAAACCTATGCTTACATGTATAAAATGTCACTCGGCAAATCCTGCAAAGATGGCGGATTGTGGAAGTGACTGTTTTGCATGTCATAGTATAGAAAAAATAGAAAAACCTAATATCATGGAACATAAAGTGATACGTGGATGCCGAGACTGTCATATGAAGCTTAACCAAGAGCTTCTTTCTGCGCCAGCACAGCAATCACGCGAACAGCCATTAAGAGAGTTTTTGAAGCTTTAAGCGTAGATCTCTTTTGTGAGTTTGTCAAACTGCTTCAGTGTTTTATCGAGAAGATTTTTCATCTGATCAAAAACTTTAGAAATATCATTTGAATTTTTTGATGTTTGATCAAACATATCCACGATACTATATTTAGTATAATTTTTCGTGTTTTGATCACTGTTCTTCATTGGTTCAAAAAAGTCAGATATGGTTTTTGCAACCTTATTTAGCGGAGATATTGCATTATGATTATCTAGCTCTTTCATATATTTGTCAAGATAGGGCTGAGCTTGTTTCATAAAAGCTGCTATCTCTTTTTTGTCCTGTGCATCAATCCCATTTGTCTGCATGGAAAATTGAAATGACTGTATAGATGAGAAAGAAAGTGTTGACCGTGCTCCGTTTTGATCTTTTTGACTTTGCATTTCAAGCGCTTGTTTACTGGAAAGATTAATATTAATAAGATCACCGCTTGATGTTTTCATCATAATACTCAAATTATGTGATTGATATGTGTTCATTGCAATGGAAGTACTCATAGTAAGTATCCTTTAAAGTTTATTCATAAAAGATCGGTAATTCAATAAGAATATTAATAGAGGCCTTACTTAACCCTTCTTTAAGTAAGATTTTTGTAAAATTCCAGACTTAAAATTTTAAAAGAGGATTTGGCATGAAAAGAACATACCAACCCCATAAGACGCCACGTAAGCGTACTCATGGTTTCAGAGCTCGTATGGCTACAAAAAACGGCCGTAAAATAATTAACGCACGTCGCGCTAAAGGTCGTAAATCATTGACAGTTTAAGTCAATTTTCATTATTGAAACAACATAAAGAGTTTCAGTACGTATATAACAAAGGTAAAAATGCACACTCAAATAGTGTGGTACTTTTTTATCTTCCTGCTAATGGAGTCAAGAAAGTAGGATTCACTGCAACCAAGAAGATTGGTAATGCGGTGGTTCGAAATCGTTCTAAACGAAGATTTAGAGCTCTTTTTAGTGAATTTTCATCTCTTTTAAATGATGGCACTTATATTTTTGTCGCCAAAGTCGCACTCAAAGAAACCTCCTATCTTTCACTTCAAAACGATTTCAAAAAAGTTCTTACAAAAGCTGGTGTATTACACAATGATTAAAAAACTTTTTCTCTCTTTTTTAGGTTTATATCAAAGATTTTTCACACTTCTTGGTTATGGAAGTTGCAGATATTACCCAACTTGTAGTGAATATGCAAAATGGGAGTTTGAAAATAACAACATTTCAAGTGCTTTTTACCACACTTTGACTAGAATACTCCGTTGCAATCAACTTTTTGATGGCGGTATAGAGTATCCACTCCTGGATAGACTGAGATGTAAACCCCAGAAATTAGGACTTAATGCTATAAAATATTGGATGGTTCCAAATAAAAAAAACCGCTTTTATATAATTAAAAATTTTGCTTTTAAAGGGTAAATGTGTTTGAGAAATTAACTTCAAATCAGAGATTGTTGGTAGCTGTTGGGCTATCGTTTGTATTTTTTATAGGTTATACGACAATATTTCCGCCAAAACCTACGTTAGCGGAAAATAATGTAACAAAGGAGGCAAGTGCTACACCAGCTGTTGCACAAGAGAAGTCACCAGTTGTGACAGATGCGTCTGTTAAGCTTGACAATAGCTTGACAACCGGAAACAAAGTAGGATTGGTAACTGTAAAATCAGATGATTTTACTATGACTATAGATACTTTAGGACGTATTTCTTCACATATTATGTTACAAAAAAAATATGATAAAGAAGAAGGACAACATGCTGAACTTATAGATTCAGAGAGTGTGAAACCTCTTTTAGTAAGATTTGCAGATAGTACTTTAAATGAAGAAGCTGTTAAAGTTCCTTATGCTGCTGATGTTTCAACTTTAACACTTAGTGATAAACCTCAAAGTGTTGTTTTAACACAAACACTTTCTAAACTTACGGTTACAAAAACTTTTACATTTTATAAAGATGGTCATTATGATGCAAAAGTTGCATTGTCTAATGATGCACGTTACTACCTAGATCTTGGACAACGTCCAAAAATTGAGACAAAAATGATGACAGTTGCCGGAGCTATGGTTTACTATGGCGATGGAAAAACTACAATTTTTAAAGATGGTGATGTAGAAGGACGTTCAACTTTTACTGATGTTCATCTTATCTCTGCGTTTGACCAGTATTTTGCAAATATCCTTTATGGATTTGATAAAAATCTTAATGTCTTAGTCGACCGTGATAAGAATGGAGATCCTCGCGCATATATTGATGCACCTCGAGAGATTACACTCCATGGTTATGTTGGGCCAAAAACATATTCGACTCTGAAATCAACTGATCCAGTTCTAGTCAATGCTATAGAATATGGCTGGTTTACTTTTGCTTCACGTCCACTTTTTGCTGTTTTGGCATGGTTAGATTCAATTTTTGGTAACTGGGGATGGGCTATTATCGGTCTGACTGCTTTGGTTCGCATGGTTTTATATCCTTTGACGTACAAAGGTATGGTATCTATGCAAAAAATGAAGCAGATATCACCTAAGATCAAAGAGTTACAAGCAAAGTACAAAGGGGATCCGCAGCGTATGAATGCCGCTGTTATGGAAATGTATAAAAAACATGGAGCAAATCCTCTTGGTGGTTGTTTGCCAATGGTTTTACAAATTCCAGTGTTTTTTGCAATGTACCGTGTATTTTTAAATGCTCCTGAACTTCAAGGTGCTCCTTGGATATTATGGGTTCAAGATCTTTCTCGTATGGATCATCTGTTCATTTTACCTATACTTATGGGTGCTACGATGTATTATCAGCAAAAAATTACTCCTAGCAATTTTACAGATCCGTTGCAAGAAAAAGTATTTAAATTTTTACCGGTTATCTTTACATTCTTCTTTGTAACATTCCCTTCAGGTCTTGTTCTGTACTGGTTTGTTAACAACTTGTTTTCTATCGGACAGCAGTTTATAGTAAATAAACAGTTTGAAAAAGCACCGGTAATCAGTGATGATAAGCAATTGGAGAAAACAGATGATAAAGATTGAATCAGCTAATCTGCAAGATGCTTATGAAAAAGCAGCTTTGCATTACAGCTGCTCTGTCACAGAACTTCAAGTGGAGGTTCTGCAACATCCAAATTCTGGATTTTTAGGTTTTTTTAAAAAATCTGCTATTATTGTTGCTTCATGTAAAAAAGATTTTCAAAAACCAGAAGTGAAAATTGAACCAAAAGCTGAAGTGAAACCTATAAAAAAACCTGAAGTAAAACAAGAACCTCTCAAAGAAAAAAATCCTAAACCTGCTTATGTAGAAGAAAAGAAGAGTAAAAAAGTTGACTCTTTTGTCAAACAAAGTAGAGTACCTGAACAAAAAATACTAAATAATACAATTTTGCCAACATCATTTGTAAGTGATCAAGATGATGAATATTTAGAAGAGGAACTCTCAGCTGATCAATATAAGGAGAGTTATAAAAATGAGTTTGATAAAAACTATTTTTATGATGAAAAAGAGGATGCTGAAGAATATTCTCCGCAAGAAATTGTTCATACAGTAAAAGCTGAGATCAATAAACTTTTTAAACTTATTTGCTTTGATATTGATGCCATCGATGTGAAACTGTACGATGAATCTACACTTTTAGTAGAAATATCTGGCGAAGATTCGGCTCTTTTAATTGGCAAAGAGGGATACAGATATAAAGCTCTTTCTTATATGATATTTAACTGGATAAATTCAAAATATCAGTTGCAACTTCGTCTAGAAATTGCAGAGTTTTTGAAAAATCAAGAAGAATCTGTTTCTCGTTACCTTATTGGTGTATGCGAAACTATTGAGAGAGAAGGGCGTGCGCAAACAAAAATACTTGATGGTGTTCTTGTTCAAATAGCACTCAAACAGCTTCGTGAAACTTATCCGGATAAATATGTCGCAATCCGTTCAACTCGAGACGGACTCAAATTTATCATCATCAACGACTATAACGGATATTAATATGCAAGACACCATAAGTGCCGTAGCTACGGCACATGGAATAGGTTCTATTAGTATTGTAAGAATCAGTGGCGATAAAGCACTAGATATCGCAAAACAACTTTCTCATAAGTCTGATTTTAAAGTCAGATACGCGACTCTCACACCTATTTATAATCAAAAAAATGAACTCCTCGATGAAGCAATAGTCATCTATTTTCAAGGCCCGCAAAGCTTTACTGCAGAAGATGTTGTCGAGATACAGTGTCATGGCGGATTTATTGTCGCTGAACTTATTTTAAAAGCTACGTTGGAAGCAGGTTCAAGGCTTGCAAATCCTGGAGAGTTCAGCAAGCGTGCATTTTTTAACGGACGTATTGATCTTAGTGAGGCGGAGGCTATCTCAAAGCTCATCGAAGCAAAAAGTGAAGATGCGGCAAAGATATTAGCAACGCAGATGATGGGTTCATTAAAACATTATGTCGAAGAAGTTCGTGATGAGATGCTACATATTTTGGCGTACTCTGAGGTAAGTATTGATTACGCTGAAGAAGACCTGCCACAGGATTTAGTAGATCAGATTATTGCTAAGCTTGATGCCTTACATGTAAGGCTTTCACGAACACTCAAAGCGAGTGAATCACGTCAAGGATTGATGCAAGGATTTAAAGTTTCCATTATTGGAAAGCCAAATGTCGGCAAGAGTTCACTTTTAAATATGCTGCTTCATTATAATAGAGCTATTGTCAGTGAGATTGCGGGAACAACGCGTGATACGATAGAAGAACAGATTAAAATTGGTACCCATTTGATTCGTATTATTGACACAGCTGGCATACGTAATGCTAGCGATGAGATTGAGCGCATCGGGATTGAACGTTCTATTGAGGCGATAGAAAAAAGTGATATCGTCGTCGCACTTTTTGATAATTCAAGAGAGAACGATGCTGAGGATGATGTGATTTTGGAGTGGCTTGAAAAATATCAAGACTCAAAAGAGTTGATTGTCATTTTAAATAAAGCTGACTTGTCATCCAAGTTCGATATAACAAAGCTCAATGGGTACGATTACATAGAGCAAAACTCTAAAGAGAGTGCAGAAAAACTAGTAGAGAATTTAGAAAAAATTATCGACAAAAATAACTCTTCCGATGAGATGATGTTAATCTCACTACGTCAAAGCGAAGCTGTGAAAAAGGCTTTAAATGCCATAACTGAGGCAAAAGAACCGCTCGTGGATGGGGAATTAGAGATATTTTCATTTCATGTTATAGAAGCGATCAATGCGATGAGTTCTATCACAAGACCTTTTGAGACCGATGAGATGCTTGACAAGATGTTTGGCAGTTTCTGTTTGGGGAAATAATTTTGAAATTTATATGTATAGATCTTGGTTTAAAACGCATTGGACTTGCCTATTCACCTGATGGAAAGATGGTTTCTCCACTCGACGCAGTGGAGCGTAAAAACCGTAATCAAGCTTCAAGCGCTGTAAAAGCGGTTATCGATGAATGGGGTGCGGACGCGGTAGTAGTTGGCATTCCAATGGGTGGAAGTTCTGAGGATGAGATGCGTCGCCGCGTGGCACATTTTATGAATCTTGTTGATTTTAAAGGTGAAGTTTTTTATCAAGATGAGAGTAACTCTTCTCTCGAAGCCGAAGCTCTCATGAAGGGGCAGATAAGATATAAAAGAGATGGAAGAATTGATTCCATCTCGGCTATGATTATTTTAGAAAGATTTTTAAGTAAAAAACCTACAGAACCTTAAAATAAAGGGCTGCGTCTTTTTCATCATCAGTGAGTGAGTCTGGCGCATAATCTTCATCATTTTGCATTAAATCTTTTATCTTCTCTTGAGAATATTTATATGCCATATCATACGCTTTTTTATCATTAGATATAAATCCTAAACCACTGAATTGGTAAGGTTCAGCTCGCTCAATACATAATAGTGTTCCATCACAATCTGCCTCAATGAGATCGACGAGCGTTCTGTATTGTATATTGAACTCTGTTGCGTGCCAGCCTAGATCTTCTAGTTCTTTGCTAGAAAATTCTGAAATTCCATCACCTGTTGTATCATCATATGAAGCGCGAAGTACATTGAGTTTTATGATACTTTGCCATGCTGGTGCGGCTTTAATGAGAATTCTGTCATCATCGACGACAACTTTAAGGTCCTTGCCTAAAACAGTTTCAAGGTTGAGAGGTTTTGGCATGGCTATACCTATGTTTGGAGCTTTTTTATGCTCACCTTCATAAATAAGCATTTCACTATTTGCAAAAGGTGGAAACACTATCTGTCCATGAATATTGATTCCAAATGTTTTTGCTAAATTGATTGCACTTAGAAGATCGCTTTTGTTTACCACTATGATTTCGTTAAAAAGATTGAATTTTTTCATAAAACTAGCTCCTAAATTTTTCCGTATTATAAAAGTTTTTGCTTTATTTGAGTATAATTCCTAAAATTTTTTTTAGGCTTAAGCTTAATATTATGCAAGGAATTAGTATGGGATTAAATGTTTATTATGACAAAGATTGTGATATCAGCATCATCAAAAGTAAAACAGTTGCAATGATCGGTTTTGGTTCTCAAGGCCATGCACACGCAGAAAATCTACGTGATAGCGGTGTTGAAGTAATCGTTGGTTTGAGAAAAGATGGATCAAGCTGGGCAAAAGCTGAAGCAAAAGGTTTCAAAGTTATGACTGTTGGTGAGGCATCTGCTGCTGCTGATGTTATAATGATTCTTCTTCCGGATGAAGATCAGTCTTATATCTACAAACATGAGATCGAACCAAACCTAAAACAAGGTGCAACTATCGCATTTGGACACGGTTTTAACATCCATTACGGACGTATCCACCCAAGAGCTGACATCAACGTTACTATGATCGCTCCAAAAGCTCCAGGACATACTGTACGTTCAGAGTTTGTACGTGGCGGCGGAATTCCTGACCTTATCGCTGTTGGACAAAATCCAAGTGGTACGACAAAAGAACTTGCACTTTCTTATGCATCAGCAATTGGTGGCGGTAGAACTGCGATAATTGAGACAAACTTCAAAGATGAGACTGAAACTGACCTTTTTGGTGAGCAAGCAGTTCTTTGTGGTGGAGCAACGGCTCTAGTACAAGCCGGTTTTGAAACATTGACTGAAGCTGGTTATGCTCCTGAACTTGCATACTTTGAGTGTTTACATGAGCTAAAACTTATCGTTGACCTTATGTTCCAAGGTGGAATTGCAGATATGAGATATTCGATCAGCAACACTGCTGAGTATGGTGACTATGTTTCTGGTAAACGTGTTATCAATGCTGAGTCAAAAGCAGCTATGAAAGAGATCTTAAAAGAGATCCAAGATGGAAGATTTGCAAAAGATTTCATACTTGAAGGTCAATCAGGTTACCCTCGTATGAACGCTGAGCGTACAAATGCTAGAGCTTCTTTGATCGAGCAAACTGGTGTTAAACTTCGTACTATGATGCCGTGGATTGCAGCAAACAAAATCGTTGACACTGCTAAAAACTAACATAGCGGCGCACTTGCTGCGTTGCTACATTCGTCGCACCCCAGAGAGTATTTCTTCCCTTCGTTCAGGGCATGTACGTTAGTACACTTCCTCTTTATGCGCCTTGCAATTACACCACTCTTTTAATTTTTATATATTTTATGTTTACATGTAAGGAGATTCCTTGGATACGCTTTTTATTTTGAAAAAAACTGTCTCATTTTTTGTTGAACCTTTTGGATTTGTTTTGTTTCTTTTTCTTCTTGGTCTTTATTATCTATATAGAAGTCGTTTTACAAAAGCGAAAATTTTTCTTTCTTTCTCTTTTGTATTACTATTTTTATTCTCCTATCCTCCATTTTCAAATCTATTGGTTGAAAATCTTGAAGAGATCTATCCGAAGTTTGACTCAACAGATACAAATATCTCTTATATCCATGTCCTTGGTAATGGCAATAATGATGATACAACTCAGCCACTTTCAAGTATGATCGGAGATACCAGTCTAAAACGAGTCGTGGAAGGAGTTTTACTTCAAAAAAACCATCCTACAGCGAAACTTATTTTTACAGGCTATAAAGGTGATATGACTTTAGCAAATTCTGATGTAAACGCTAAAATGGCACTCTCTCTTGGTGTGCCTACAAAAGATATCATAATGAATTCAAAAGCTCAAGATACAAAAGAGGAAGCACTGTTTGCAAAGAGCGTTGTAGGTAAGAAGCCATTTATATTAGTGACATCAGCTACACATATGCTAAGAGCTGTAAAACTCTTTAGAGATAATGGACTAAACCCAATTCCAGCACCTACCGATTTTAAAAAACAAAATATAAGATCATTTTGGATGAAACCAGATATTAAGTCATTTGAAAACTCTCAAGTATCGATGCATGAGTATATAGGCCTTATGTGGACGATATTAGTACATTAACAGACGTGCTAGTTATTCTTTATCTATAACTGCACCATACATTTTGAGCAGATTGATAATCTCTTGATTCTTTTTTTGTAATGCTATGTGTATAGCTGTTTGACCTGTATTTGTCACTATATGGATATCACTATTTGCATCTAGAAGCTCTTTTACAATCTCTTTATGAGAATAGTAGATAGCAAAAATGAGTGCATTCCATCCAAAATTATCTACTTGATCAACATTTGCATAGTTTTCTATCATTCTTTGTACATAGTATTTATTTGAGACTGAAGCAGCGAGCATCAAGGCTGTTCTGCCATTGAGATCAGCTTTGTTAGGATTGGCCCCAAGTTGGATTAATATCTCAAAATGATCTTTGATAAGAGGCAACTCTTTTTGCGTCACACAGTGCATCAATGGCGTCCATTTAAGCTTATTGATGAGGATATCTACCGTTGCACCTTTTGTGATTAGTTTTGTCTGAATTTCTCTAAATCTATCTGCAGCATCTTTAAAAGTATGGATAGCAAAATGGCAAAGCGTTAAAGAGGTATTGATATTTTCTGTGACATTTATATTTGCACCAAATTCGATAAGAAAATTTGCTATCTCATATAATCCAAGTTTAATACTTGCGAGTAGGGGAGACTCAAAATATCTATTTTTCACTTCGATACTTGCACCTTTATGACATAAAAATTCTATTACAGGGAAGGGTGCAGAGTGAAGTATGGCATGTAGAAGTGGAGTATTTCCTTTGGTGTCTTTTTCATCTATATTGATACCCTTGTTAAAAAGATAGCTAATGAGTTTAATATTTCCACCGAGCACTGCAGTATACATGTAAGATTGAGAAAGTGCATTTTTTTGAAATAATTGTGTTTTGTTTTTGATATTTCTTGATAGTTCATAAAGTTTCGCTTGCTGTATAGACTCTGAAACAGTATGATATTCCAGTGGAATCTGTGTTGTTAATTTGAGTAGTTGTATACTTTTTTTATCTTCATAATCAAGAGCGTACTCTAATGGTGAAAGATTTTTATCATCTTTCAGGAAGGGATTTGCTCCATATTTTAAGAGTAAATAAATAAGTTCATAGAGACAAAGATTCACGGCAAAGTGTAAAGCTGTTCTTCTGTTTTTATCGGAGATGTTGATATCTGCTCCATTCTCCAAAAGTATATTGATACAATCAACACGGTTATGAATAGTTGCATAGATGATGGCTGGAATATGGTGAGAGCTCACAAGATCAACGTCATAACCGTTATAGATCTTTTCTTGGATTCTTACAGTATTGTTTTGCTCAATTGCTTTGTATATTTTTTTTTCTGGATGTTCTATAATATTTGTTTCATATGAATGATGAAGGGATGTTCTGAGTATTAGAGCGCTTTGCAGTCTTTGCATAAATGGCATAAAAAATCCTTACATTGTACATAAGAGTATAGTATCGGAATTTTTTTAAATAAAATAAAAAAAGGAAAGTTAAAAGGAGTCTTGAAGATCTTGAGTGCAAGAGCACTCAAAGATTTCTACTTAACGTAGGTTTTCGAATGGTGCAGTTACAACTGCTTTACGAGTTACAGTATATGGAACTAATGCCGCAGCACGAGCACGCTTGATAACTGTAGAGATCATATCTTGGTGACGTTTACAGTTACCTGTTAAACGACGTGGCATAATTTTGTAACGCTCTGAAAGAGAGAAACGTAGAGATGCAACATCTTTATAGTCCATGAAGTCAACTTTTGCTTCACAATATTTACAAAATCTTTTTTTGTATTTTCTTTTTTCTGCCATTGTTTTTTCCTTCTGTTATTTTCTAAAATGGAATTTCATCTTCATCGATATCGATGACTGGAATATTTTGCTCTGGCATCATTTTTCTTGGCTGTTGTGCAGGTTGTTGGCGAACGGGTTCGCCATATTTTTGCTGCGGTGCACTAGAAGCATATGCTTGCGCTGGTTGAGAATAGTTTTGCGTATAATCTTGCTCAAAGCTATTGTTTGAAATAGATCCTCCTGCTGCACTGTTATCTCCCTTGCTGTCAAGCATCTGCATAGTTTCAACAGTCACTGAGTGCTTTGAGCGTTTTTGTCCGTTTTGATCTACCCATTGTTCTAGTGTCAGTCTGCCTTCTACGAGGATTTTACTCCCTTTACGAAGATACTGATTTGCAACCTCGGCACTGCGTCCAAAGAAAGTGATATCAACAAAACATACTTCCTCTTTTTTCTCTCCGTTAGTTGAGAATTTACGAGATGTAGCTATAGCAGCTTTTGCTATACCCATTCCTGTTTGTGAGTATCTAAGTTCGATGTCACGAGTTAAGTTTCCTACCAGTATGACTTTATTAAACATGGATATATCCTCTTAAATTACGCTTCTGTTGTTTCTGGAGCAGCTACTGCTTCTTCTTCTTTAACAGGAGCAGCTTTTCTTGGGTTGTTAACTTTATCAACAAGTTGATTCCAAGCTGTTACTTCACGTTTTGTATCATATTTGATAGTAACAAAGCGTAAAAGTTCTTCGTTAATTCTAAAACGTCTTTCGATTTCGCTGATTGTAGCTGGTTCGATTGTGTAGTAGATTACATAAAAGTATCCACGCTCATTTTTAGCAATAGGGTAAGCAAGTTTGCGAATTCCCATTACGTCACGTGCAGAAATTTCTCCGCCGTTTGATGTGATCACTTCTTCAACAGCTACAATAGTGTTTTTGATCTCTTCTTCAGTTAGTGTCGGTTTTACGATTACTAGGTTTTCGTAATGTCTCATAGAGTATAGTCTCCCCTTGGAATATAGGCCTAAAATTAGGCTTTTGTTTCCCTTTCGGATATCAATACATCACATCATTGTGTGATACAAAGAGAAAGGAACGCGCAATTATACAAAAAGTTCACTTAATCCTTCTTTTACTCAAAATTGATCTTAAATCAGTTACAAAATGAAATACTAAGTCGTTTGTAATCTCAATTTCGCTCTAATACGCCTTATGAAAAAGAAAAGAATAATTAAAAGTAAAGACTCTGCTAATAAAACATTAAAAATTTTTACGTGGGGTGCTATAGCTATTTTGGCACTCATCGGCTTTATCGGGCTAGGTTATTATATAGGCTATGTAGATGGTTCAAAATACACTAACACAGGAAGTTCAACACACAAAGAGTTGAATCTAACTGAGTCATCTTCAAATGTAACTTTTCCACAAGTGTTGCCTAAAAAAGTAGATGAGTCAAAAGTTGTAACTTCAAAAGAGCCTCAAAAAACTCCAGATGTATCAAAAGCTCAAAATATCTCTTCTAAACAAGAGGAAGATATAAAAGAAAGACTTAAAACTGTTTTAAATGAAGAGAAAAACAGATATGCGATCAAAGGTGCTTCACATGAATATGAAGAAAGCCCAGAGAAGATAAATAAGCCGATTAAAGTAGAAAAAAAAGTTCCTATAAAATTAGAACATCCTCCAAAAAAAATTGAAAAAAATTCAAAGAAAATTCAGCATGTAGCTGTAAAAGAAAGTAGCACAAAAGAGACATTTAGTGGCAGACCTAAACTGGCCATTATCATAGATGATGTCTCATTCCCGCAAGAAGTAAAAGCGATCAAAAAACTCGACTTAACAGTTACCATGTCTTTTTTACCGCCAAATAGTATACATCCTGATTCTGCACTGTTAGCTTCAAAAGAATCATTTTATATGGTCCATTTGCCTATGGAAGCTGTGAGCTTCAATGCTTCTGAACCCATCACTTTAAAAGTAGGGGATTCTCAGGCAGTGATCTCTCAGCGTTTGGATGACGTTGTAAGGCTGTTTCCGAGAGTAAAGTATCTTAATAATCATACGGGAAGTAAATTTACTGCTGATGAAGTTGCTATGAATAGATTAATCTTTGCATTGAACGCACATAATATAGAGTTTATAGATAGCCGTACAATTGCTGAGACTAAGGCTCCAAAAGTTATGAGGGCGTATGGAGAAAGATACATAGGCAGAGATGTGTTTTTAGACCACACTATGAATGTAGAGTATGTAAAAAAACAGATCCAAGAAGCAGTGAAAGTTGCTAAGTCAAAAGGATATGCTGTGGCAATAGGTCACCCACATCCAAACACTCTCGAAGCGCTCCGTGAATCCAAAGAGCTGCTTTCTCAAGTTGACTTAGTGCAAATAAATAAGATATAAAAGAGAAATAGATGAGAGGCACTATAAAACAAAATATAGAAGCACTCATTTGTATGAAGAAATATCCACAAACTCTTCAATACAGTGGCAATCTTGCTCTTTTAGAGAAAAAGAAAATTTCTATAGTCGGAAGCCGAAAACCATCGCAATATACAAAAATGATGACACATAATTTGAGTCTTGCACTTTCTAAAGCAGGCATATGTATAGTAAGCGGTGGAGCGATGGGTGTTGATGCCATTGCACATAACGGGGCAAAAAGTTCAAATACCATCGCAGTCTTACCAAATGGACTGAATCATAAATATCCCGCAATAAATAAAAATTTGCTCTCATCGATAGAAAAAGAGGGACTCCTTTTAAGTCAGTTTGATGATGATTTTAAAGCCACGCCTTGGAGTTTTGTTGTAAGAAATGAACTCGTTGTTGCACTCGGCGATGTTTTAGTAGTTAGTGAAGCGGAACTTGGAAGCGGAAGTATGAGAAGTATTGAGTTTGCACTTGAGATGGGCAAAAAGATCTATGTACTTGCTCATCGTATCGGTGAAAGCAGTGCAACAAACCGTTTGTTAATGGATGGTCAGGCCGAGGCGATTTATGATATTGAACACTTTGTTACTCAGATAAGTGGCATCAATTCAAGCGATAACGTGGAAGATGAGTTTACAGAGTTTTGTAAAACTTCTCCGACCTATGATGATGCGATAGCACTTTATGGAGAGAAACTGTTTGAATACGAACTAGATGGAATTATAGAGATAAGACACGGCAGAGTTATTCTAAAAAGGTAATTTAAAAATTGCTTATGACTAGATAATAAGCATAGCATCGCCGTAAGAGTAAAAGCGGTACTTATGAAGAGTCGCTTCTTCGTATAAAAAAAGTGCTTTTTCGACACCGACAAAAGAAGCTACAAGCATCAAGAGTGTTGACTTTGGAAGATGAAAGTTTGTGAGTAGATGATTCACACGTTGGGGCGGATTATTTGGATGTAAGAAAAGATTTGCCTCTCCATGAGTCTTTTTACCATACTGTACATAATACTCTATTGTTCTTGTGGAGGTTGTTCCTACACAAAGTATCGGCGTATCTGAGGCAATTAACACTTCTGCTTCTTTTGAAATATTATAGTACTCGCTATGCATGGGGTGCTTTAAGATCTCTTTTTCTTCTACAGGTTTGAACGTTCCAGCACCTACATGTAAGGTTACATAAGCGTGTTTAAACGCTTTACAAATTCTCTCATGTTGCTCTTTTGTAAAATGTAAAGAAGCTGTAGGTGCGGCAACTGCACCTTCATACGCGGCAAAAACAGTTTGATAATCTGACTCATCTTCTTTGGCATCTTCACGTTGCAAGTAGGGTGGCAGTGGAATATGACCTATCTTTTCAATGATAGGAAGCAACTCTTCAAATCTTAAAAGATGTTCATTTTGAAAAAACTCTACATCTCTTGAGCCATCTTCATGGAGTCTAAGAAGCTTTGTATAAAGATTTTCATTAAAGAAGATTTCCATATCGACTTTAACTTTTCCTCGTATATAGACATTGATCTCAGTTGCATTTAAAGGTCTGTTTATAAGCAGTTCGACCTTGCCACCGCTCTCTTTTTGCCCATAAAGACGAGCTTTTATGACTTTTGTGTCATTAAAAATAAGTGCACTTTCTTTTGGTATGTAGTTTTCAAGTTCGTAAAAATATGTGTGGGTGATGGTGTCAGAATTTCTGTTATAGACAAGCATCTTCGCACTGTCTCGTGGTTCAACTGGGTGAGTTGCTATGAGTTCACTTGGAAGTGTGAAGTCATAGCTGGAAGTTAAAAGAGGATCGAGTTTATTCACTCTTCGGATTTTCCTCTTTCTGCTCTATCTTTTTTGTCTCTTCTTTTTGTTCTATTTGCTCATTTTCTTCTACTTCTTTCTCTTCCTCTGTGTCATCTTCTTTTTCTTCTTCTAGTTTGGATGCAGGGTTAACAAATCTTACGATAAGAATCGATATACCATACAAGATGATAAGTGGAAAAGCCATTAAGAGTTGTGTCATGACATCTGGAGGTGTAAGCAAAGCCGCGATAATAAATATCAAGACAACTGCATATCGGAAAAAATCAATTAATGTTCTATCTGTGATGAAACCTAAAAGAGCAAGAAAATATGCAAATATTGGAAGTTCAAAAGCAACTCCAAATCCAAACATAATCTTCGTGAAAAATCCGACATAATCCTCAATGTTGATCATAGGAGTAAAGGTGAAACTACCGAAAGTGATAAGGAAGGTAAAACCAAACGGGGTAACCACATAGTAAGCAAAGGCAACACCAACAGCGAACATAAAAGTCCCGCCGAAAACGAAAGGAATTAGCATCTTTTTTTCATTACTATACAAACCCGGTGCTATAAAAAGCCATATCTGTGAAAGTATAATAGGTAAAGCGGCAACAATGGCAGCAAAAAATGAAACTTTCATAGCGACAAAAAATGCTCCGCCGACTTGGTTTGTTGTCATCATCCCTTTTGCGGCTAATGGAGAGATTTTTCCAACATCTACAAGTGCATCATGAAGCGGTGCTGTCATCCATGTAAGAAGTGGCTGGTTGTATGCAAACATAGCCATAAAAATAACGATAAAAGCAACGACGGAAATGGTAAGACGTTTTCTGAGTTCTACGAGGTGTGGTCTTAAGTCTTCAAGCATTAAATATTCTCTTCTTTAGGTTTTATCTCTTTTTTTGTAAAAGTTATCTCTTCTGCTTTAGGGAGTTCAGGGGTGTTTGCAGAAACTTCTTGAGGTTGTTTAGGAAGCTGTTTTTCTACAGAAACTTCATAAAGTTCTTTTTGAATATTGGTAATAGGATTGACACTTTTGATTTCGTCAGATGCTCGCATCAACTCATCTTTATATGCAAGTGCTTCACTTTTGAGGTCAGAGAGATGCAACTCTGATTCGATTGAGTCTTTTGCACTTGATATTGCACTTTTTACTTTTTTAAACGTTTTTGCAATCTGCACCATTGTTTCAGGGAGCTTATCAGGACCCAAAAATATAATCGCGATAACAGCAATTAAAAATAATTCACCAAACCCCATACCAAACATATTCTTTCCTCTAAATTTTTTGTGATTGTATCTTATATCAGTTTCAAATTCACTTACGGGATTCTATCAGTTTAAGATAAACAAGGCTATCTCATCACTTAAAAGATATTCATTGTTATAAAATCTGTTACTACCTTTAGTCAGTTTTTTTTCGTCAAGCAAAATATTTGCTCTTTTTAACTCATCAGTATTTAAAATAGTTTCATCCACACCGACAACACTTCGCAGACCTAAAAATAGTTTTTCAGCCTTTTGTTCCTCTTCACTCAAAATCTCTTCTCTTACATGTAAGGGATTTTGGATGTAAAGATCTATATCTGTTGAAGGATAATATCTTACGCCATCTTTAGCTCCTACAGCTCCACTTCCTGCACCGATATAGTTTTTGTATTGCCAGTATCCAAGATTGTGACGGCTTTGATAAGTTCCAAAATTTGATATCTCATACTGAGTGAACCCATGTCTTTTGATAGTCTCAAAGACAAAGTTTGTGAGAGAGAGTTTTTCCTTTGCGACTTCGGGAGTTTTTTCAAAAGGAGTTCCCTCTTCAATGGTCAAAGCATATGCACTTATATGGTTGATTGGCAATTCAAAAGCCTGTTTTAAGTCTGTCTCTAAAAGCTCTTTTGTGTCCAATACCGTTGCATAGATAAGATCGAGAGAAATATTTTTTATACCTACATTGTAAGCGTCATTGACCGCGCGGATGGCATCTTTACTATTATGAGCACGATTGAGGAATTTTAGTTTTTCATCATTAAAACTCTGGACTCCAAAACTGATGCGATTGACTCCAAGATCTTTCATCCCTTCTATCCAAGAAGGTGTCGCGCTGTTTGGATTTGCTTCTGAAGTTATCTCAATATTATCCATAAAATAAGGATTTAAAAGATCAAAAAGTGGTTTGTAAAGTTCAGGAGAAACAGTCGAAGGTGTCCCTCCACCGATAAAAAGAGTCTCGATACATTTTTCTTTAGCATTAAATCTTTTGAGTTCGAAAGTGAGTTGTTCTAACAGAGCTTTCATATAATCTTCTCTTAGCTGAAACTTATCAACATAAGAGTTAAAAGAGCAGTAAGAGCATTTGGAATCGCAAAATGGGATATGTATATATAGTAGCATCCGAAATTATAACTAAAAGTGTCAAGAAAATGTCAAGAGAGTGTGCAGAGTGGCTTGATTGTTTTGGGTCATAATTTTAATCGTAAAGATAATTTCAGGAGTAGATTATGAAAAAAGTTTTAACAGTTTTAGGTTTAGCTGCGACACTCGGGTTTG
The DNA here is from genome assembly GCA_036171835.1 of Sulfurimonadaceae bacterium. GTDB lineage: Bacteria > Campylobacterota > Campylobacteria > Campylobacterales > Sulfurimonadaceae > Hydrocurvibacter. Next base: position 27,885 of record JAVHRU010000064.1, read on the forward strand.
GCGCACCGATCGATGGATATATGCAGACATTATCAAATGAGGCAAAAAAATCAGATGCGTCGTTTAAGGGCTTTGATGCCGCAAGAGGAAAGCAGATATTTACCTCTGAGCACATTGGCAAAAAAGGTCAAAATATCTCTTGCGCGAGTTGTCATACAAACGATTTGAAACAAGCAGGAAAGAATACATTTACAGCAAAAGTGATAGATCCTCTCTCACCAAAAGCAAATAAAGAGAGACTCAGTGACGTGAAAAATGTAGAGAAATGGTTGAAACGTAATTTTAACGATGTCTATAAACGAGAGGGAACAGCGGTTGAAAAAGGCGATGTTCTTACATACATAAAAAACTATTAAAAGGAAAAAAGTCATGAAAAAGTATTTAACAGCAGTAGCCGTTGCTATACTCATTACAGGAGTTTCACTATTTGCAGCAGATAATAAAACTGCCGAAAAAGTTTATCAAAAAGAGTGTGGCTCTTGTCACATGGCATATCAGCCACAATTTTTGCCAAGCCGTTCATGGAACAAAATGATGAAAAATTTGGACAATCACTTTGATGTAGATGCAACGCTAGATGCCAACGACAACAAGACGATTCTTGCCTATCTCATAAGCAATGCGGGCGACATGAAAGGTGCGACGAAACATTTTGCAAAGATGTCAAACTCTGTTGCAAACAACGAAACACCGCTAAGAATAAGTCAAACGCCATATTTTTTAAGAGAACATAGAGGAGTTCCAAAACGCTTTATCGAGCAAAAAGAGGTCAAGAGTCTCGCAAACTGTACCGCGTGTCACACGACGGCAACTCAAGGAAGTTATTCTGAGAGAGCTATAAAGATTCCAAATTATGGAAGATGGGATGACTAAATAGGAGTCTAAAATGAAAGCATATATCTGGAGTCTACCGACCCGCATTTTTCATATGATGTTTGCCGCTTTTATCCTCACGGCGTACTTCAGCGGTGATGAGGATAAACTTTCCACCTTACATGTAAGCTTTGGTTATGCGATAGGTGTGCTCGTTCTTTACAGAATACTCTGGGGATTTGTAGGACCTGCGTATTCAAGATTTTCAGATTTTCCTTTAAGTGTTAAAGAACTCAAAGATTTTGTTTTCAATATCTTCGATCATAAAAAATACGCAGGGCATAATCCAGCCGCTTCTTTTGTGATGATAACGATGTTTGCCGTCGTACTTTTGACGGTCGTAACGGGCATATTGACGTACGGTATCCAAGAGGGAAGAGGAATTCTTAGCTTTTTGAATACTCCCTATTTTAAAGAGATGAAACTTTTCAAAGAGGTGCATGAGTTTTTCTCGACCTTTTTAATGATACTTATAGCCTTACATGTAAGCGGTGTTATCTTTGATAGAGTGATGGATAAAAAGACAGACACTTTGGGTTCGATCGTAAACGGACATAAAAATATAGATGCACCGAGTGTGACATTAAATCTCTTTCAAAAGATTTTTTCGCTTTTAGCGCTTGGCACAACGGCGGGTATTTTATTTTATTCACTTTTTTTTAACTCTGTTTTGACAAAAAGTAAAGATAATCCAATCTCTTATAAACAAGAAAATTCCGCATTCGTAGCAGAATGCGGCTCTTGCCACACATTGTATCCGCCAAGTTTATTGCCTCGTGCGTCTTGGAGCAAAATGATGGACAATTTGGAGGATCATTTTGGAGAGGATGCTTCACTTGATGAGGCGACAAGGGTTTCAATCAAAGAGTATTTGATGAAAAACTCGGCTGAGAGTTCGACTAAAGAGAGTGCTTTTTATATATTGGAGTCAATCAAAGGGAATCAAGATATTATTGCCATAACACAGACACCCTATTGGAAAAAAAGACACGCAGAAATTGATAAAAATATATTTAGTAGAAATGAGATAAAATCCAAAGCAAACTGTAAAGCCTGCCACTGCGACATAGAAAAGGGCATGATCGAAGATATGAATATAAAAATCCCGAAAATAAAGGCTTAGTATGAAAATAATTTTACTCTTTTTAATCTTTTTTTCTCTATCGTTTGGCAAAGATGGACATAAAAATAGAGATTATGAGTTTCATATGCCAAGAGACCTCGGATATCTGAATCTTGATAATGAGCAAAAAGAGAAGATATCCAAGATAGTCTCTGAGAATGAAAAAAAGCTCAGAGTTCTGCATGAAAAAAAAGAGTCTGGTGAGAAGAAGATGAAAACCTATTTTTTAGAGGAAGATTTCGACCAAGAAAAAGTTTCAAAGCTTTTACTTGAACTAAAATCTGAGTCGATCGGGATTCAAACAGAGATGTTTAAAAAGATGCACGATGTTTTAAAACCAAAGCAAAGAGAGCTTTTTTTGCAATATAAAAAGGAGTGGGAAGTTGAGTAAAAAGATTCTTCTTATCGAGGATGAAGTCGAGATGCAAGAACTCATCAAAAACTATCTACTCAACTACGGTTATGATGTCACAGCTTTTATACATCCAAAAGAAGCAATCGAAGACTTTCAAACAAATAGAGCAAAATATGACATCGTCATCTTAGACCTTATGCTCCCCGAGATGGACGGTTTTGACGTTTGCAAGACACTTAAAAGCTACAGCGATATTCCTATTATTATCTCTTCAGCCAGAGGCGATATTGGAAATAAAATATATGGTTTTGAGATCGGTGCGGATGATTATCTTGCAAAGCCTTATGAACCGCGAGAGCTTGTTTTGCGCATAGAAGCTGTTTTAAAAAGGGCACAAAAAAGCGACAGATTGAAGATCTCTGATTTTAGTGTCGATGAATCTAGTCGAGAGGTATTGCTCGAAGATTATTCCATAGATTTTACGAAAGTAGAGTTTGAGATATTTTTATATCTCTTGAAAAACTGCAATAAAGTCATCTCAAGAGACCAGCTCATCAATGCCACTTCCCTTCACGAAGATACAAAAAATAGAACTATCGATATGCACATCAGCAATATACGCCAAAAAATAGGCGATGACTCAAAAGATGCAAAGTACATCAAGTCTGTTTGGGGTATAGGGTATAAATTTATAGGATAAAAGATGTCTATACAAAAAAAGATAACCATACTATTTTTAAGCAGTCTTGTGATGATGAGCCTTATAGGATTTTGGAGTGAAAAAACAAGTTTACAAAAAGCCAAAATGATACAGCAAAGCAGTTATATCACAAGTGCAAAAGAGGTTTTTTCATCCCTTGTTCAAGGCGAAACAGTGCAACTTGAAACAACCATCAGTGAACTTGGATTAAAAGAGATTAAAGATGGGAGTATTATAAAAAATGCAGAGATTGTCTTTCATCAAGAACATACTTTTGGTGCGCTTACAATACTAAAATACTCCGGCAAATATTATCTCTATATCAAATATCTTGGCACTGAACTTCTCCTATACGATGTTGCGCAAGAAGAAAGCATAAACGAGCGTTATATAACGAACTCTCTAGTCTCTTTAGATGTGATTTTAATGTTTTTGATCTATCTTGTCATCCTAAAAATTCTCTCTCCACTAAAACATATCAGCCAAAAGATGAAAGATTTCTCTGCAGGCAATCTCTCAGCTCGTGCGGTTGTGAATACAAAAGATGAGATAGGCGATGTTTCTCATAATTTTAATGCAATGGCGACAAAACTTCAAGAAGCTTTGGATGCCAGAGAGGAGCTTTTAAGAGATGTTGGACACGAACTTAGAACTCCTATCACAAAGGGAAAATTTGCACTCGAAGGTGTGAGTGAGGGCAAAGAAAAAGAGATAATCAAAAGAGCTTTTAACGACCTTGATACTCTAACAAGCGAGATACTTCAGATGCAACTTCTGAGTAAAGAGGATTTGTTTGAAATTACTAGATTTAAAGCCCAGACACTCATCGCCGAGGCCTTGTCAAAACTCACTATAGAAGATGAAGATGAGTTACGCATAGAGATAGAGGATTTTGAGATAATGGGGGATTTGTATTATCTCACGATAGCACTCAAAAACCTCATAGAGAATGCTTTGAAATATTCAATCTCAAAACCGATTCTCATCGAGGCAAAAAATAAAAAGATATCAGTCATAAGCAGTGGCGCAGAACTTGACAAAGGATTTGAATACTATACGCAGGCATTTACACAAAATAAGAGTGGTTCCAATGGGTTTGGAATTGGTCTTAATATCGTCAGTAAAATAGTCGCAAAGCATCATTTTAAACTCGAGTATGAGTATCGAGATGAAAAAAATAGGTTTACACTCATTTTTATTGCTTAAGGTTATGTAAATTTAAACCCTTTTTTACTATAATCACGCACTTAACTTTAGGATGTTTTATGACAAACACAAAACCGTACCGTCCAAATGTTTGCGCTGTCATCGTCTCGAGTGCATATCCCGACAAGACTGAGATATTTATAGCTGAACGTTCAGATATAGAGGGTGTTTGGCAGTTTCCCCAAGGCGGAATCGATAGAGGAGAATCCCCAGAGGAGGCTCTATATCGTGAACTCAAAGAGGAGATAGGGACAGATAAGATAAAAATTATTGCTGAGTATCCAGATTGGATCGCGTATGATTTTCCAGAGCGAGTGATGGAAACTATGAAGCCTTTTTATGGTCAGACACAGAGATATTATCTCGTAAGACTGAAGAAAAAAGCGATTGTCAATCTCGATACAAAACATCCTGAGTTTGTGAAATACAAATATGTTTCGCTAGATGACGCAATGCAGATGATGGCGGAGTTGAAAAAGCCTGTTTATACAAAGGCCATTGAATATTTTAAATCAGAGGGTTATTTATAATGTTAATTGTACAAAAGTTTGGCGGAACAAGTGTTGGAGATCTTGATAGAATCCAAAATGTTGCAAACCGCGTTAGTAAAACAGTCAAAGAAGGGCATAAGGTAGTCGTTGTCGTCTCTGCAATGAGTGGAGAGACAAATAAACTTGTAGCTTATGCTGAACATTTCAGCAAAAATCCTGCGCGTAATGACGTAGATATGCTCCTTAGTTCAGGTGAGCGAGTCACCGCAGCACTTCTTTCTATCGCTTTAAACGAGATGGGTTTGCCGGCTGTGTCTATGAGCGGTCGTCGTGCTGGAATCATCACAGACGCGGTTCATACAAAAGCGAGAATCGAGAGTATCGATCCAGGTAAGATGTTTGATGAACTAAGTGGCGGCAAAGTTGTAGTGATCGCAGGATTCCAAGGTGTGGATGAAAACGGAAATGTAACGACTTTGGGTCGCGGGGGAAGTGATCTCTCAGCCGTTGCTATTGCGGGCGCTCTTAAAGCTGATCTTTGTGAGATTTATACCGATGTAAGCGGAATCTATACAACAGACCCACGTATCGAACCAAAAGCAAAAAAGCTTGATATGATCTCTTATGATGAGATGCTTGAACTTGCAAGTTTGGGTGCGAAAGTACTTCAAAACCGTTCTGTCGAACTTGCAAAAAAACTCAATGTTAATCTTGTCACACGTACAAGTTTTACAGATGAAGAGGGAACATTAATTACTAAGGAAGAAAACATTATGGAAAAACCACTTGTAAGCGGAATCGCATTAGATAAAAATCAGTCTCGTATCTCTTTGATGGGTGTAAAAGATCGTCCAGGAATCGCCTCAGATATCTTCAATAAACTCGCAGACAGTAGTGTAAACATTGATATGATCATTCAAACTGTCGGACATGATGGGATGACAAATCTTGACTTTACTGTTCCTAAAAATGAAGTTTTAGATGCAAAAGCTGTTATGGATATATTTTTAGTAGCTAATGAAATTCAAGATGTTTCTTATGATGACAGTATTTGTAAGGTTTCTATTGTTGGTGTGGGTATGAAGTCACATACTGGCGTTGCTGCAAAAGCATTCTCAACAATGGCAGCTGAAAATATCAACATCTCTATGATCTCAACTTCTGAAATAAAAGTTTCTATGGTTATCAGTGAAAAATATGCGGAGCTTGCTGTGCGTTCACTCCATAGCGCTTACGCTTTAGATAAGTAACCATATTATGCAGAGTTTTGAGAAATGGACGCTTGATGCTATCCGCAGTGATGGTGCAAGCTTAAGTTGGCTGGAAGAGTACAGATTTGAATGGACGACAATAGTAGAACTTGCCATTTCTCAAATAATGGAGGGAAAGACCATTGTTCTTATCACAGATCGTGAGAGAAAATGGTTCGAATCATATATTACTTCCTCTTTGAACAAATTATCTCCCGACCGTCCGATTATCCCTATAGTCAGTATAGACAGTATATATCCTCACTATGATGATATTTCAGGCGCAAAGATGATAGATATGCTCGATGATATGCTTTCCATCACCTATAAAGAGGATTATTTTTTCTGGTATATCGGAAAAGGGGAAGATAAACGAGTAGACATCGCAAAGCGAAAAGACAACAGTTTGTTATGGATATTTGATGAGGATTTTCAAAACGCCTTTACGATGAAATCGTATGATAGCCAGCTCGATATCAAACTCTTACAACTTTTTACTCTTTTTAATATTTCGCTCAATGCCGTACTTTTTGGAGAAGTGGATGCACAGTGATCTTGGTTCGCACATTATCATTGATAAAGAGAGTGAGCAAAGAGTTGCCTCGCTTTTAGCAGAGCTCAAAAATTCAAGAGTTGTCACATTTTTAGAAGATGATTTTAAAGTTGAACATGCAAAGGCGGTGATCGCTGAATCATACATCAGTGAAGAAAACCTTAAAACGATCATCATCGCTACAAAAAATTTCAATACTTTTTCCCAAAATGCTCTTTTAAAAATCTTTGAAGAACCTCCAAGAAATATAGAGTTCATCATTATCGTTCCAACTAAATCACTTCTACTTCCAACGATTCGCTCGCGTCTACCGATACTAAAAAAACGAGAACATCACACAGTAAACGAGATCGATTTTAGTTTTGTAAAACTTGATAATGCGAGGATATTTACTTTTTTAAAAGAGTATGAAAGAGCAGGTCGACATGAAGCAAAAACGATAATAGAAGCACTTTTCTATAGAGCAACAGTTGTTGATAAACTGATTTTAACTGCCTATCAACTTGAATGTTTTGATAAAGCGTACAGACTTTTAGAAGTGAATTCAAGACCTCAGAGTGTTTTTGCTTTAATATTAATGAGTTTTATGGGAACTAGTGATGCGGATTGAAAAGCTCTCGAGCGAAATCGATTTTAAAAATATTCTGCGAGAACTGGGCGTCGATGGCGGCGGAGTTGATATCCTTGCTTCTAAGATGCAACACCATCTTTTTTATATCAAAGACTTACATGTAGGCGCTGCAAATATCTTAAAACAGGATGCTCTTTCTATCGGTGCAGACTTGGCTGTTCCAAGAGGTACAGTGATTGCAATTAATAAAACTGTCGATGCTATCTTGGTAGTGACTCAAAAACAGCTAGTGGAACTCAGTCGTAAAGAGATGGCTCAACCCTTTGGTCTCAAAGATCTCGCACTGCAGTTAAAAATTTTTTCTAAAATAGTGAAGCCGAAAAAAGTTGATATTATGGGTATTATAAATGCCAATGATGACAGTTTTTTTGAAAGTAGCAGATTTAAAGATAGCAGTGCAATTTTAAAGATAGAGCAGATGATAGAAGAGGGCGCGTCTATCATTGATATTGGTGGAGTTTCTTCTCGTCCTGGAAGCTTACATGTAAGCGCAGATGAGGAACTCTCTCGTATCAAACCCATAGTCGATGCACTTTATGCTCAAAAGGTCTATGAAAACACAGTATTGAGCATAGACAGCTATGAGCCAAATGTTATCTCTTATGTGTTAGAACGCGGATTTAAAATCGTAAATGATATTACTGGTTTGGCAAATGATGAGGTTTGTAAACTTTGTGCCTCATATAATGCCAAAGCCGTCATCATGCATATGCAAGGAAAACCCCAAGATATGCAGCGTGATCCTGTTTATGAGAATGTTCTCTACCATGTAGAGGATTTTTTTAAAGAGAGAATTGAGAAAGCGCAAAATTTTGGTATCAAAGAACTTATTTTGGATGTCGGTATAGGCTTTGGCAAAACCCTAGAACATAACATCCAGCTGATAAAAAATCTAGAGCATTTTTTATATCTTGGATACCCACTTTTAGTTGGTGCGAGCAGAAAGTCGATGATAGATAAGATATCTCCATCAGTGACGGAGCAAAGGCTTGGGGGAACTTTAGCACTTCATCTAAAAGCTGTAGACAACGGTGCTTCTATTCTTCGAGTTCACGATGTCTATGAACATATACAAGCTGTACATGTAAGAGATGCTCTTAGATAAATAAGAGTTATATATTGTCAAATGCTGACTGTTGTAGTGCTGTTATACGTCTTTCTAGCTTTTCAATATGTTTTAAAAGTTCATCTGAGATCTCTTTTAGATTATTGTAATACTCTTTTGCGATTTCCTGTTCAGTTTCTGAAACATGTTTTTTTAGATTGAAGAGTTTTGAAAAGAATGATTTATTCGCATCACCAAAATAAATTTTAAATATTTTTATATACTCATCATGAAGTGCTTGATGTTTTGCACCGATATCTGAAATACAGTCCATTCCAGCCATCATAGCTATTTTCTGTCCATCACTATAAAACCACTGCCCAAACATACATTCCGTATAATCCATCGGAATTGCATCTTTTTCAACCGGTATATTTGATATTAAGGCTTTTGCACGCTGCAACCACTTGAGGTGGGCTTTTTTTGCTTCTCTGAGGTGATCTAAAACTTCATTTTTATTCATATCTAATTCCTGTGATAATCATGTTTAATTTAATTATTATACTTGAGGATAATCTTACATTCTTGAAAATATATAATTAGTTCTATTTATTAATAAAAGTTATATAATTTTCTGTAGTTTCAAGAGTGTAGAAAAGAGTATAGATTCTCTATCGATATTACTAGATTTGAGCTTGAGTTCGGCGCTTAGAAGAAGATCCATCATGTTTTTATAGACATGCGGTTTAAATTTTAGTGAAAAAGTTGCTTTTTCCGTGAGTACAAATTGTGGCAAGTTGTAGCCGAGTATTGCTTGTGAATCGGGTGTACCATTGACGCGGATATAGATATTAAAGAGATAAAGTTGTGTTATAAAGTTGCTTAAAGCCGTGATGATCTTGATCTCATCCTCTCCACTTTCTAAAACCTGTTCCAAATTTTTTTTAAATTCTTGCTTTAAAAGGATCCTGTTAACAAGTTGTTCAGTCGTGACTTGTGCCAAGCCATAGACAAGCATATCTATATCTTTTGTCGTTATTTCTCTGTCATATAGCTTGAGTTTTTCAAGCTCAGAGACTCCAAGAGAAAGATCATTATTTTGAGTTTGAAGAAGATGATTCAGAGCATATTTGTCTATTTTTAGTCCAATGCTTTTTGCTTCTTCAGACAAACAAGCGATTGATTCACCATGATTTGGTGTAAAAAATCTCACACTCATCCCTGTATCTTTTGCACTAAAAGATTTATCGCTTGTTTTGTAATCTGTTCCATAATAAGCATAGATAAAGCGGTTTGTAGGATTTTTTTTACAGAGTTCTACGAGCTTATCGAGATCAACTTTTGGTATTTTTTTTTCACTTTTGATGATGAGCAGATTTGCATCGCCAAAAAGCGAAGCTTGTGAGAGATGCGCTTGAGCCACATTAAAATTGTACTCATCATGATAGAGAGTAAGTTTGGAAGCATCTTCGATACTATCTAAAAGAGAGACATATTTGTCGATAAAAAAATGACTCTCTCCAAAAAACATCAAGGCATTTGAAAAACTGTTTTTTATCAGATGCTGATCGAACTCTCTTTTATACATAGAAATTATTTCTCAAGTTTTTGTACAACAGTGGTGTGAATCTTTGTCGTTGCGATATCCGCCTCTTCAATGATCACTTCAACATCATCAAAAAGCATAATAGGAATCTGTGATCTTACATGTAAGGTCGCACCAACTATTTCATCATTGAGTTTTGCCATCAAATGCGGATCAGTTGCTTCGATACGTGCCTTAAATTTTTTGCCTATATTTTTATTTGCCCAGCGCGCATATTTTCTATCCATAAAACGAAACTCGACATCTGCACTTTCTCGTTCTTTTTCACTCACAGCAATTGTCAAAGACTCGATATTACGAAGTACATATGAGCCTTCTTCTGTGTCATTTGCTTTGATCGCTTTGATAAGTCTATGAACGATAAGGTCAGAATAACGGCGGATCGGCGAAGTAAAATGGGTATACTTTTCAAATCCTAATCCAAAGTGACCGTAATTATCAGGTGAGTAACGTGCGCGACGTTGTGCTTGGATAATGAGTGTATCGACATCTGATTCTATCCCCATTTCTCGAGCTTTTTGCTGGATGAAACCAATGGTCTCTTTCATATTTTCCTGCGGTTCTACAAAAATGCCAATCCCTGCGAGTTCACTGTAAAGTGCCTGGATCTTTGTCTGTGAAGGGGGTTCATGAATTCTGAAAACACCTCTTTCATACATATTTGCCGCGGCTTTATTTGCAAGAAGCATACAATCCTCGATGAGTGAGTGTGAAGGAGTTTCAACTGAAACGGTCGTTGAAGCAATATTTCCCTCGGAATCTAGTTGCATTTCAATCTCATCAGATCTAAAATCAAAGCCTGTTTTGAGTCTTTTTTCTCTTAATCTATCTGTGATTTTGCGAAGAGGATTGATGTAGGCTAAAACTTCTTTTTCGTCATCATTTTTAGGACTTAGTTTGCCCTCAAAATACTCATCGATCTCTTCGTAATTAAATCTTCTTTTAGAGTGGATGATCGCTTCATAAACATCACTGTGCATGACTTCTAAAGTGTCTTTATCTAAGTGTAGTTCAAAAACATGACTGAGTCTATCGACGTTTGGTTGGAGCGAACAAAGAGTTTCACTCAGTTGACGTGGTAGCATCGGGATAGAACGGTGAGGAAGATAAATAGAAAATCCTCTGTAAATCGCTTCAGCATCAATTGGACCGAAAGGTTTTACATATTCACTGACATCGGCAATGGCGACATAGAGGATATATTTTTCCTCATCCCAGCAGATCGCATCATCAAAATCTTTTGCAGTTACTGGATCTATGGTACAAAAAGGAAGCTGACGAAGATCTTTTCTGTCTGGATAATACGCGGCATCCACTTCCTCAAAAGAGGAAGCAAGTTTGATAATTTCTTCGCTGAATTCGTCATGTTTGTTGTACTGAGCAAGAACAATTTTTTCATCGACAAGAGGGTCGTTTAAATTTCCAAGTACTTCCATGATAGTCGCTGTGAGATTATCTACTTTAAAAACTGTACCAATCTCATAAGATTCTAACTCTGATAGATCCATAACAACACCCGCAGGATAAAGTGTCTTAATATCAAGAAGTGCTTTATGATTCTCTTTAAAGGCTACAAATGCGACGCTGTAAGTCTGTGCATGTCCCACGACTTCAACGACTTTTGCACTTGGAGTCCCTCGTTTTGCAAGTAATCTTTTCGCAATAACCAGATCGCCATTTTTAGCTTCACCTAAGTCGCCGATATCAATAAAAAGATCTTTGATGTTAAGACCTATATTATTAAGATATGCAGTTGCGTTCTGAGTAAGTGTTATTTCGCCAGCACGGTATTTAGAGTGAAATCTGTAAAGAGTCCCCTCTTGTATAAGATAACCCTTATTAAGCCACTCATTTACATGTAAGCGTTCGTCAGTTGTGATATCTTGGTCATGCAGACCAAGAGTAAGTCGGATAAGAAGTGATTTCAAAGTTTATGCAAGAACGTTTTGGATAGCTTTATCAAAGCTATCCATATCAAGACCATATTGGTCAACGAGTGCTTTTGCCGCTGCAATACTTGCCTCTGTCATTACTCCACTGATAGGCACTGCTATACGCGCTACATGAAGACTCTGCGCAGCTTTTTTAACATTATCTGGAGCATTTTGTGGATCAACACAGTGGCGTATAGTTTCAACTAGTTTTTCTTCAAACTTCCAGTGAGTAAACACAGTCGCACTTACCTCCGGAGCATGTACACCGACTACTTTAACTTCGGCAGCTTCAACATCTTGAAGTTCTTCGAGTGCATTTTTAAACTCTTCTTGCATCTTTTCTTGAATAAGATATTGGGAGATCAAAACTTTTCCTATTTCAACTAAAAATGCTGCAGGAGATAAGATGCCTAAAATTTTAGGGTCTTTTCTTATATACCATGAAGTTACAAGTGCATGCTGTTTTTTAGAAAGTTCAGCAAACTGGGCATTTGTAATGTTATATGATGAAAGATCGAGTGAAAAACTTTTTTTGACAATACTTGCTAAGGCAAAACCGCGAACTGTACCCATACCAAAGAGACCTACAGCTTGGCTGATAGCGTTTATTTCTCTTGAAAATCCATAAAGTGGAGAGTTGGCAGCTTTTAAGATATCGGCTGTTAAAAGAGGATCTTTTTCTAGAATTTTTACCATATCATTAAAAGTTGAGTCTGGATTTTGATATACAGCTTCTATCTGCATTGCAGATTCTGGAAGTGGCGGAAGTTGTTTTATTTGCTGAAGTAACTTGTCATTCATAAACTGTTCCTGAGTTGTTTTATTTGTATAGCATTATATTACAGCAAACGTAAAGTAAAATTAAAATTAAAAAAAAATATGATAGAATCCTCGTAAAAAAGGAA
>JAVHRU010000065.1:0-12929 GCA_036171835.1 Sulfurimonadaceae bacterium
TTTTATGAAAAGAGCGATTTTACTTTTAAATATGGGCGGACCCAATAATCTTGATGAAGTGCAAGTTTTTTTACACAATATGTTCAATGATAAAAACGTCATCAACGCACCAAAACTAATCCGAATGCTTGTGGCTAAACTCATTATTTTTAAGCGTCTTGATGAAGCCAAAGGGAACTACAAAGCCATTGGCGGGAAATCTCCGATAGTGGGATATACACAACAACTCATCGAGGCACTGAGCTTACATGTAGACGCAACGGTTCATATGGTGATGCGCTACACACCGCCATTTGCAAAAGATACGCTCAAAAACCTTCAAGAGGTAGATGAGATCTACGCCATTCCTCTGTATCCTCATTACTCATCAACAACTACGCTCTCAAGTATGCAAGACTTAGAAAAATCTATGAAAAATCTTGGCATCAAAGCAAAACTCAAAACCATAGACAAATATTATAAAAATGAAAAATATAATCAGGCAATAGTCGAGCGTATCAAAGAGTCTTTGGGAAATGCAGATGCGAGTGAGTATGAGCTTGTTTTTTCAGCGCATGGACTGCCTCAGAGAATCATCGACAAAGGTGACCTTTACCAAAGACATATCAAGTATAATGTTTTTTATGCAAGAAAAGCTTTGATGCAAGCGGGAGTTGAGTTTCATAAAACCCATCTTGCGTATCAGTCGCGTCTTGGGCCACTCGAATGGATTCGTCCCTATTTGGAAGATAAGCTCCAAGCTCTAAAAAAGAAAAAAGTGATAATTTACCCGATAGCTTTTACGGTTGATAACTCTGAGACTGAGTTTGAGCTTGAGATCGAGTATAGAGAAAAAGCGCAGGAGATGGGATTTTTGGATTATCGCGTAGCAAAAGCTGTGAACAATCATCCACTTTTTGTAGAGAGTTTAAAAGAGATTTACGAGGAGCTAAAGTAGTGTTAGAATATGCAGTTGTCGGTTCTGGAATAGGTGGATGTTCCATCGCGGCTTATCTTGATGCAAAAGGGCATAAAACTGCACTTTTTGAAAAAGATAGCCATCTTGGCGGATGCAGTTCCACTTTTAATCGTAACTCTTACATGTACAACTCTGGAGCGACAACTTTAGCGGGATATCAAGAGGGACACATCGTCAAATCTCTTTTTGATGCCATAGGCTATAAACCAAAACTTCTAACGACAGATCCAGCTATCGTGATACTACAAAACGGAAAAGAAACTCCAAGATTTAGGGACTTAGAAAAGTTTTTAGCAGTTGTAGAACAAAACTATCCTCATCCAAAAAATCGAGAGTTTTGGACGCTTGTATATGAACTCAACAAGAAATTTTATTCAACTGATGGATACTATTATTCTAACCGTTCATTGTTTAAAAAAGCGGTTTCACTTCTTAGCTATACACCCATTTTTATGAAGTTTTTTCGATATTTTTTCTCAAATGCAAAAACCTTTTTAGACCATTTTTTTGGCGGCATAGACAAAGAATATCTTGATTTTTTAGAAGCTCAGATTATGATTGTAGCTCAGGCAAAAAGTTCTGAGATAAACTTCTTTACCTGTGCGCTTGCTCTTGGATATACCTTCAATGAAACCCATTATGTGTATGGTGGAATGGGTGCGCTTTTTGATGGAATGAGTGCAAATATGCAAGATGTGAGAAAAAATACTGAAGTGAAAAAAATAGAAAAAAAAGAGGGATACTACAAACTCTACACAAAAAATGAGGTGATAGAGGCAAAAAACGTGATCTTAAACTCCACAGTGTATGAGAGTGCAAAACTTTTCGATGAGAGTTTGATACAAAAGTATTATCAAAAATATGAAAAGCTCGACAATCATCAAAGCTCTTTTATGCTTTATCTCACTATTAAAAGTGACGCAGATTTTGCACATCATTATCAGATTATTCAAGATGAGAAGTTTGAAGGTAGCATCTCAAATGCACTCTTTGTTTCATTTTCAGATAAAGATGATGAGCAAATTGCGCCAAAAGGTTACTACTCCATCACAGCTTCCATACACACAGATGTCAGTTTTTGGGAAAAAGATGCAGATTATAAGGCAAAAAAAGAGAGATTAAAAAACTTACTGCTAGAATCTCTTATGAAAAATCTTGATATCCAAACATCTCAGATCAAAGATTGTATTAGTGCAACTCCGAGCACCTTTGCAAGATATATTAACCGTTCTCAGCTTGGAGGCAATGCGATCACTATGAAAAACTTTCTCCCTTTTTTGCCATCAAACGACACACCAATAGAAGGACTTTATAATGTGGGTGACACTGTTTATGCCGCTCAAGGTTGGCCGGGTGTGATGCTTGGCGTTAACAATCTAAAGAGGCTTTTAGATGTATGATATTGCCTTACATGTAAAGCTAAAAGACTGGCTTTATATTCTCATATTTGGTCTTGTTTTTGGCTCTTTTTTATCCGCTTTTGGTTATGTGCTTTTAGAAAAAGATTGGCTAGAAGGTGCTTTATATGGCGTGCTTCTGGGATTTAGTATCACTTTTTTATCTTTGGTTTTTATCTCTTTTATGAATCACTTTGTGTTACCAAAAGTAAGCTCCAAATACTGGCTTCTTTTAGCGATAGTTTTTTCCTTTTTATCAGGCTTTTTTGGGACACTTTTAAGTGTGTTTGTTGCACACAAAATGGGGATAGAACTTATCGCTTTATTTGAGACAAGTTCTATTGGAATTGCTGCGATTATCGGCGTTTTGACCTATCTTTTAGGTGCGCTTTTATACAGATTTGTACGGATGAGAAATGAAAAAGAGCTTGTCGATGGCAACTATATCAAAAGCCGTCTCTCTTCACTTGAAACTCAGTTAAATCCCCATTTTTTGTTTAACGCTCTTAACTCCATCGCAGAACTTATCCACACGGATGTCAACAAAGCAGAAGAGGCTATACTCAAAGTTTCATCATTTTTACGCAATACCATGAGCGAAGAATCGCATATCAGCATCAAAAATGAGCTCTTACATGTAAGGGATTATGTAGAGCTTGAAAATATCCGTTTTGCAGATAAAATATCCTTACATGTAAGCGATTTTATGCCAAATTATAAGATTCCAAAATTTTCCATTCAGCTTTTAGTAGAAAATGCGATTAAGCACGGTTTTATTCAAAAAGAAAAAAATCTCAATATCAAAATCTCTTTTGATGAGCAAAAAAAAGTGCTTATCGTCAAAAATGACGGCAAAGCGATGAAGAGCAGTAAATTTGGGATAGGGCTTACAAATCTTAACCAGAGACTTGAACTTTTATGCAAAGGTTATTTAGAAGTGATTGACAAAGAAGAGCCAACATTTTATATACATTTAGGAGAATGCCATGAAAATACTCGTAGTTGATGATGAACAACTCGCCCGCGCTCGTGTGATACGGATGCTAACAACCCTTGGATATAAAGATATTTTAGAAGCCACAAATGCGGATGAAGCAATAGAAATAGTAAGAGAAAATGAGCTAGATCTTGTTTTACTTGATATCAATATGCCAGGCGTGAGCGGCATAGAACTCGGTCATGAACTTAAATATCTCAAAAATAATATCGCAATTATCTTTCAAACAGCCTATGAAGAACACGCGCTAGAAGCTTTTGAAATTGGAGCTCTTGGATACTTGGTAAAGCCTTTTAGTATTGATCAACTCTCAACAACACTTTCTCGCGTGGTAAAGCAAAAAGAGAGTGATAGTTCATACAAGTTGATGAGTAAAAATGGTGAGCACTATTATTTGCTTAAACCTGAAGATATTTTTTATGTTAAAGCTGATCTCACAGAGGTGATGCTTCGTACATCAAGCGGATTTTCTTACTCTTCACAGAAAATTTCAGATTTGGAAAATAAGCTAAAAAATTATGGTTTTATACGAATTCATCGCTCTTATCTTATCAATCCTGACAAAATAAAAGAGATGATTACGATAGAGCAGAGTAAACTAAGATTTTCATTTAACGGGATTTCAGACACGATAGAATCAAGTAAAGATGGAGCAAAAGAGTTTAGAAATCTTTTTTCTAACTAAACTCTTTGAGGGTTTAAGCGTCATACGCATCGTAAGCGATGGATGCGGCTTTTTCTTTGTAGGTCTGGAAAGGTTCTTTTTCTTTAGGTCCGCTGTTTAATATTGCAGTTAGTTCATCATTTCTATCTCTGAGCATATCTTCAAACTCATTTTTATTGAGTGGTTTATCATCTTCAAACTTGTCAAGCAAGATATTGCTTTGTCCCGCAAGGATCAGATAGCTCAGATTGCCATAATCAACCATGACGATTCTGTTGACTTGATCAAGCTGTTTTGAAAAGCGTACTTGTAGATCTTCATGTATTTCAGTTTTTGCACCAAACATCCAAGGTTTTTTGAGTGGTTTTGCACTTGAAGCACTTGGCTTAGTTTGAGAGATGACGGCCCCCATCTTCTTTTTAAGATAAAAAACAAAGCCGAGTGTCGCAAGCAATATAGCCATAACGACATAGTATCCTGCAGATATTTGTAAATCAGGTCCTGTAGGTAGAGCTGTTGAGGCAGCTGCAGCATTTGGTTCTGTCGCAGTAGCCCCTTGTTTATCAAACCTTAGTCTCAAACCATAAGAATCCACAGTTTTAGAAGCCTGCACTTGAACGTCATTTGGAATAACAGCCACGATTTGTGTATAACTTGTGATCGGGCTGATAGTTAGCTCAGAGATAAACTTAGAATTTAAAGACTTTATCTTCTCAGACTCTATAGACGCACCATCAAGCTTGATAATTATCTTACCATCGAGTGTTTGCTGGGAAATAACACCATCATAAGGCGTGTCAAAGGTAAGCATTACATCTACTCTGTCACTTCTTTCATAAACGTTATAGCTTAAGATCTTTGATGCAAAAAGCATAAAAGGGATTAAGAGTAAAAAGAGGATTTTTTTCATAGTTTTTCCTTCGATAAATGGTATAAGACAGCACTGGAATTAAGCACTTCATTAATACGGATTGCAAGATTTTTTTCATAGACCATGACCTCGCCTTTACCTAAAATACGGCCATTTACATAGGATTCTACACTTTCACCGGCAGGTTTTTTAAGGTCAATGACAGAGCCTTTTTCAAGTTTAAGTATTTCGCTGATAGTGAGTTCTGTTTCTCCAAGATCAGCTACAAACTCGACTTCCATGTCTAAAAGACCTTCATAGTTCATCCATGAAAGTTCTTCTGTTTCATTAAACTCTTTCTCACTATAGTGCGGCATTTTATTCCTTAATCGCTATGAGTATATTGCCATTTTTTAAAGAGATTCTCTTCATTCCATCGCATAGATAATTGAATCTTTTCGTCTCTAAAAACAGTGGAGTTTTAATATTAAAAACTTTTGTATCATTTTCATCTTGAGCCAAGACTTTTGCGCTTCCGACGATCATGTTTGTCGTTTCAAGCAACATGTCTTGAAGTGTTTCATCATCACTTTCATCTTCAAAAAGAAAGATTCCACAAACATCTTGTACAAGCTCTTTTGACAAAGCAACATACACAGTATGAGGTTTTTCGTTTTCAACTATCTCTATACTAGCAATAAGCATTCTCATTTTTGGAATTGTAGTTTTAAAAGTGTAGGGCTCTCTTATTTGATGTTCACAAAAATTTGTCGCCGCTTTTGTAATTATAGATAACATTTTTGTCCAAGTTGCAAAATTTAGTAGATTATACGTTATACAAACCTAAAATTATATTAATACACTCTCCAATTATACGTCTTCATAAGCTATTCTTGGGTATAATCGAGGGAAAATTAAGCATAAAGAGAGTGTATGGCGGAACTACTATTACTTGGCGGTTTTGTTGGATTTTTGTCAGGTTTTTTTGGCGTAGGCGGCGGAACTATTTTGGTTCCTTTACTTCTATTTCTAGGCTACGACATGAAAGCAGCCATTGGGATTTCTGTACTACAGATGGTATTTAGTTCCATTTACGGAAGCTACTTAAATCTCAAAAAAGGTACTTTAGATGTAAAAATGGTCTCTATTATCGGCTCTGGCGGATTTGTAGGAGCACTGTTTAGTGGATTTATAGTAGCCAATGTAGATGCAAAAATATTACAAATCATTTTTATAAGTTTTACTACTTTTGCATTGTTAAGACTTTTTTTCCAAGTAAAAGAACATAAGGGTGAAAAAAAAGCACATCCGATTATTCTTTTTATCATAGGTTTTTTTCTTGGAATGATTAGTATTTCGATTGGTGTGGGAGGATCTGTTTTACTTGTACCTATTTTAGTTGGATTCTTTCATGTAAGTCTCAAAAAAGCGACTTCGGCAGGGCTTTTCTTTGTTGTTTTTTCCTCCGTTTCAGGATTTATATCACAAAGTTTTCATGGAATGATCGATTATCGTACGGGTTTGATTATAGGTATTGTATCGCTTGTGGGCGTCTACTTTGGAGTGATGTTAAAACATTCAACTCATGAAACATTGCAACGAAAATTACTCGTTTTGTTTTATGTCGGTGTGGTCAGCTACTTGACCTATAAAACATTTTTTTTACAGGGATAATGAATGATAAAAATATATGGTGCGCGTGAAAATAATTTAAAAAATATCTCTTTGGAAATACCAAAAAATAAGCTCGTCGTTTGTACGGGACTTAGTGGAAGCGGAAAATCTACACTTGCGTTTGATACACTTTATGCAGAGGGACAAAGACGCTATATTGAATCACTCTCATCTTATGCAAGACAGTTCTTGGATCGCATCGGAAAACCTGATGTAGATAAGATAGAAGGGCTTACTCCTGCCATTGCAATAGATCAAAAAACAACTTCAAAAAATCCACGTTCGACTGTCGGAACGATTACTGAAATTTATGATTATCTTCGTCTTTTATATGCTCGTGTAGGCGTACAACATTGTCATCAATGTGGTAAAAAGATTACGCAGATGAGTGCTGAAGATATTATCAACGAAGTCTTGAAATTTCCAGATGGCGCAAAAGTAGTCATCTTGGCTCCGGTTGCAAGAGAAAAAAAAGGCTCATTTGGGGAAATACTAGAATCTCTTGTGCAAAAAGGGTATGTTAGAGCGATGATAGATGGCGTTATGGTCAGACTCGATGAGGAGATAGAACTCTCTAAGACCAAAAAACATACTATCAAAGTAGTCATTGATCGTCTTGTAATAAGTGAAGATAACAAAGACCGTATCGCTCAGGATGTTGAAAAAGCACTCAAACAAAGTTATGGTGAGGTCGAGATAGATATCTTAAATCATGAAGAGTTAGGTCTTAAAGACGCAAGCATCCATTACAGCGAACACAATGCCTGTTTTGACTGTAAAATCAGTTTCGATGAGCTTGAACCTCTTTCTTTTTCATTTAATTCACCAAAAGGTGCTTGTCCTGAATGTGATGGACTTGGTGTTCGTTACGCGCTTGATAATGACAAGATTATTGATGGAGATTTAACGATAGAAAGCGGTGCTGTAAAGATTGTATATGGCTTTAATAAGGGATACTATTTTACTTTCTTGAAAGGCTTTTGTCAGGAAAATGCTATCAATATAAAAGTACCATTTAGAGAGCTTGAAGAGTATCAGAAAAAAGCGATTTTACATGGTGGCATCGATGAAGTGACTTTTCTTTGGAAAGGACATCCAGTAAAACGCATCTGGCCTGGAATCATTAAAATTGCCTATGATATGTTTAAAGATGACAAAGAACTAGCTGATTATATGAGTGAAAAGGTGTGCAATATCTGTCATTCTCACCGATTAAAAGCTGAGAGTCTCGCTGTAAAAGTTTCAGATCACAGAATCTCAGAGATTTTGGATATGCCAATAAATAGAAGTTACGAATGGTTTAAAAATGAGGATAACTTTTCTCATCTGAGTGAGAAATACAGAATGATCTCCGCGCCTATTTTAAACGAGATACGAGAACGCCTTTACTTCTTATTTGACGTTGGACTTGGATATATCACTCTTGGACGAGATGCAAGAACTATTAGCGGTGGTGAAGCACAACGTATCCGTATCGCTTCTCAGATTGGAAGTGGTTTGACGGGTGTTATGTATGTTCTAGATGAGCCAAGTATTGGACTGCATGAACGTGATACTTTAAAACTGATCCGTACACTTCGTTCACTCCAAGAAAAAGGCAACAGTGTTATCGTCGTAGAGCATGATAAAGAAACGATTGAAAATGCTGACTATATTATAGATATTGGGCCTGGAGCAGGAAAGTTTGGTGGAGAGGTTGTATTTGCAGGCACGTATGAAGAGCTACAAAAAGCAGATACTTTAACGGCAGATTATATGACGGGACGTAAAGATATTAAATATTTTTACAGACGCCCACAAGAAAAATATATAGAGATAAAAAATGTTACGCTCAATAATATCAATGATTTAAGCGCAAAAATTCCACTCAATAACTTTACATGTATTACAGGTGTGAGCGGAAGTGGAAAAAGTTCTTTGATCCTTCAAACGCTTTTACCTACAGCTAGAGAGATTCTCAATCATGCAAGAAAAGTAAAAAAAATCGCAGGTGTTGAGATAGAGGGACTTGAACATGTCGATAAAGTGATCTACTTAGACCAAAGTCCGATAGGTCGTACTCCAAGAAGTAATCCGGCAACTTATACGGGTGTTATGGATGAGATTCGTAATCTTTTTGCAAAGACAAAAGAAGCAAATATCCGCGGTTACACAAGTTCGAGATTTAGCTTCAACGTTAAAGGCGGACGCTGTGAGAAGTGTCAGGGCGAGGGCGAGATCAAGATCGAGATGCACTTTTTGCCGGACATCATGGTCAAGTGTGATTCTTGTAAAGGGACTCGTTATAATTTCCAGACTTTAGAAGTGCTCTACAAAGGTAAAAGTATCTCAGATGTTTTAAATATGAGTGTTGCAGAAGCCTTAGAGTTTTTTGATCCGATTCCAAAGATCAAGATTAAAATGCAGACACTTTTTGATGTAGGTCTTGGCTATATCATGCTTGGTCAAAACGCTACAACGCTTTCTGGTGGAGAGGCACAACGTATAAAACTATCTAAAGAGTTAAGCCGTAAAGACACAGGAAAAACACTTTATATTCTTGATGAGCCGACAACTGGTCTTCATTTTGATGATGTAAACCGCTTAACAAAAGTGCTCCATAATTTTGTAGAACTTGGAAACAGTGTCCTTGTCATCGAACATAATCTTGATATGATTAAAAATGCGGATTATGTGATCGACATGGGACCTGAGGGCGGAAGCGGCGGTGGAGATATCATCGCTATGGGAACTCCTGAAGAGGTAGCACAAGGCTACAAAGAGAGTGGAAGTTATACGGGTGAGTATCTTGCAAAAGAACTTAGTAGATATAAATGAGAATATTTTTTTATTTTATAATTGCTTTTTACTTTGTTGGATGTGCAAGCACTGTTGAAGAGGTAAAACCAGTAGAACCTTCAGTTGCCAAAAAAGTGATAAAAGCTCCAGAGTTAAAACAAGTAGAAGTTAAAGAACAAACAAAAATTCAAGAACTTCAGCCGATAACTGTCGCAAAAGCTGAAATAGCAAAAGTTGAAGCAGTGAAGATTGCAAAAGTGCCTACGCACGCCATGCGTGTTAAGAGTATGCAGATCAAATCAAGCCCGCTCGAATATGTTAGTAAAGATCTTTCAAAAACAGATAATACTATCTCAGAACTTCCGCAAAATACTTCAAATATTAGTGAAGTTGTACAGTTTGACAATGAAAATTTTGATGAAGTTGTTGATATTTTTATCAACAACTGTAAGAGTGCAACAACACGAAAGATGTATGGTTCTCTTTGTGACAGTGCTTTACATGTAAGCGATAAAAAGGTGTTTATTAAAAAGAATTTTAAACTCTATAAGATTGTAGATAATCAAAAGGACGAGGGTGTTTTAACGGGTTATTATGAGCCTGAACTTCACGGTTCTTTGACGAAGCATGATAAGTATGTTTATCCGATCTATCAAAAACCGTTAAAGACTGCAAGCGTAGAATCTTCTGTTGTTCATACTGAAGCAAATAGCAGTACGACACAAGATAATACAAGAGCAGATCTTAATGCTCTCAATACGCCTACTTTATGTTATGTTGATGATAAAATCGACGCTTTTTTTCTTGAAATTCAGGGTTCTGGGCGTGTCAATTTAGATACAAATGAAACACTTTATGTCGGTTACAGCGGTACAAATGGACAAAAATATTCATCGATTGGAAAATACCTGATAGATAAGGGGTACATGAGTGCAAACCATATGTCTTTAGAAGAGATAAAAGCTTGGGCACATAAAAATCCAGACAAAATTGATAATGTATTAAATCATAATGAGCGGGTTGTTTATTTTAAAAAAAGAGATTCTGACAATGTTACGGGTTCTCTTGGAATACCTTTGACTCCTATGCGTTCAGTGGCAGTAGACAGTGCCTATGTTCCACTTGGCAGTATGCTTTTGATTGATGCACAAGATTATAAACATTCGATAAAAAATATTGTTTTTGCCCAAGATAGAGGCGCTGCAATTAAGTCGGCAATACGAGCGGACCTTTTTACAGGTTATGGAAAACAAGCTTTAGCAATCGCCGGAAATCTCAAAGCAAAACTAAAAATGTGGATATTCTTGCCAAAAGTTCAAGTGCAATGAAAAGATCACTGGAAAAATTTAACCGTCTTGTAGAGTGTCTCGAAGAGCTGCCTACAATAGGAAAAAAATCAGCTATTCGTCTTGCGTATCATATGGTTATGAAAGATAGTTTCAATGCCATTAAACTCGCTCACGCTATAGAAAATGCGGTGGGAAGTTTGAAAAAATGTATCTCATGCGGCGGCATGAGTGAAGATGAACTCTGCGCTATATGCAGTGACGCTTCAAGAGATATAGAGGTTTTATGTATCGTTGAAAATGCAAAAGATATTTTGACTTTTGAAGAAAATGGGCTTTTTGATGGGAGATATTTTGTTCTTGATTCACTTGAACAGCTTGATATCTCACACTTGCAGGATATGGTCTCAAGTGGCGTAAGCGAGGTGATCTTTGCCCTTACACCGTCGATTCAAAATGACGCTGTGATACTCTATATAGAAGATAAACTCAGAGATTATGATCTTCATTTTACAAAAATAGCGCAAGGTGTTCCAACAGGTGTGAGTCTTGAAAACATCGATATTCTTTCACTCACACGTGCCATGGAAGACAGGGTTCGAGTTTAGTAGTAAGAGTTTATTTTTGAAGTAATAAGATAAAATCCTCTTTTTTCATAGGTTTTGCAAAATAATATCCTTGGATAATATCGCACTCTTTTTCTTTGAGATAATCAAATTGGTACTTATGTTCAACACCCTCTGCAATGACTTTTAGTCCTAGGGATTTCCCCATTGCAAGGATTGTATTGAGGATGATTTCATTATTATTCTCGTTTTCACGAATATCATCAACAAAGGTCTTATCTATTTTCAGCGTGTCGATAGGAAAGCTTTTTAGATATGCCAACGAAGAGTATCCTGTACCAAAATCATCAATATAAATTGATATTCCAAGGTCTTTAATACTTTGTAGAGTTGCTATTGTCTTACTGACATGCTGCATCATGATGCTTTCTGTTATCTCAATGCCTAGCTGTTTTGAATCGATCTGTTTGAGTTGTATTTCATCTTTTAAATCTGTATAGAGATCTGCATTTTGAAACTGTCTAGTCGATACATTGATCGATATTTTAAGATTTTTAAAGCCAAGTAAATTGAGTTCTTTTATATCTTTTATGCTTTGTTGGATGACGAATTTACCAAGACTAAGTATAAACCCTGTACTCTCAGCAAGTGGTATAAAGATATTTGGTCCGATCATTCCTCGTGTTTTATGATTCCAGCGAATAAGTGCTTCTGCCCCGATTATCTTTTGCGTTTTTACATCGACTTTTGCTTGGTAATAGAGTTCAAATTCATTGTCATAATAAGCTCTTTGCATATCATTGATAAGATCTACTTCCTGATGAATTTTGTTGTTGAGGGATTTTGTGAAGAAGCTAAAATTATCACGTCCGTCACTTTTTGCTTTGTACATGGCTATATCAGAATATTTCATAAGTTCTTTGATATTTGTAGAGTCATTAGGATAGATTGATATTCCCATACTCGCTGAGAGACGGAGTGAATACCCTTTGATAAAGAGCTCATTTCTAAACTCCTGCAAGAGAGTATTAATAGTAGGTAGTATCTCACTTGGATCTTCAAAGTTTGAGATTACAAGAATAAACTCATCGCCGCCTATTCTTGCTATAAGACTCTCTTTTGGTAAACTTGCAATGAGTATGTTGGCCACAGTTTTTAAAAGTGCATCACCTATATCATGTCCAAGTGTGTCATTGATATTTTTAAAATGGTCAAGATCTAAAAATATAAGTGCAAATTTTTTATTATTTGTTTCAGAGAACTTTTTTATATTTTGAATCTGCTCATGCAGATATATCCTATTTGGAAGACCAGTAAGCATGTCATGTGAAGATGTATATTTCAGCTCAGAATTAAGTTCATTGACTCTACTTTGAGTTGTGTTTAAATCCACACTGTGTTCGACTTGTAGACGAACAATATAACCTAAAATGAGTAGTTCAATGATTACAAATATAGCGTGAAAAATGACAATATCAAATCCGCAACCATAGTTAAATATCATCACAGGCATATCAAAAAGTGACACTTCATATAGTTGCAGATAGTTAAAAATAAGGTGATGTAAAATCGTCACGGTTGCCGCAACGATAAGAGGGACTATATCTTTGTAAAGGGTTAAAATAGCCATAGCGATAAAGACATAAAAATGCATCTCAATACGGCCAAGATACTGTTGTATATAGACGATGGAAAAGAGCATCATCGAAATAGCGATAAAGATTCTAAAGTATCTATCACCTTTGAGATATTTATATAA
>JAVHRU010000066.1:0-12922 GCA_036171835.1 Sulfurimonadaceae bacterium
ATCTTGACACCACATAAGAACATCTCGCCTTTGTCATCAAAAGCGTGGACATCAAAACCGTTGCCGACTAATGTGACATTTGAGGGTGCTCGTAAACATCCGAGTTCTTTGATATCTCCAGCAAATGTGAGTTTAAATGCCTCATCTTCACCATCAACAAAAACTCTTGTGCCGCCGTTTGCAACGATGGCACTACTTTCATCTGTATATTCAGTCTCAGTTCGGAGTGCTTGTTTTAAAGCATCTGTACGTGAAAGTTGCGGAGTCTGGACGCGGAGTATTTTATTTCGATCTATAGTATCGTTTTCATAGGCTATAGTATCGTTTACATGTAAGGCTGGAACTATGCAGTCGGCTTCATCTTTTTTATCTAAAATTCTTTGCAACAGAAGATCGCTGATACAGGCACGTGCAACATCTGTGACGAGAACATAAGGAGTGCTTACATGTAAGAGAGCATTTTTGAGTGATTCTTGACGAGTCGCTCCTCCTTGGATGACCTGATGTTCTGTGTAGCTGTGCATAAATGAAACATCGTTTTTTGAAGCTGTAATGATGATTTTGGAAAATTTTTCTGTTTTTTCAAATCTAGAAGCTACAAAATTCCATAAAGGCTCCATGCCGATTCGGAGCCATTGCTTCTTAACGGGGGTTTTAAAACGTGTAGAATCTCCAGCAGCAAGTATAATGAGCGTTAAATCAGACAAAAAGTCTCCTGTTTTGGTAAAACTGTTACCAAATTATACATATAAAAAGCTTTTTTTTATCTTGTTTGTGTAAAATTCTGTAACTTTAAAACTAGTTGAAATATTTTGTATTAGTGATTATATAGATGGTAGATTTTTGTGCCCTCTTGTATAAGTACATAAAGAGTTTGAAAATAGGAGAATATTATGAGAAGCGAATGGCTAAAAAAACGGGAAAATGACCCAGTTCGTACACAGATGTATTATGCAAAACAGGGCATAATCACTGAGGAGATGGAATATATTGCAAAAATTGAGGATCTTTCTGTAGAACTAGTGCGTAGTGAAATAGCTCGCGGAAGACTTATTATTCCCGCAAATGTGAATCATACTTCACTTGAACCGATGGCGATTGGTATTGCTTCAAAATGTAAAATCAATGCAAATATTGGTTCATCTGCAATAGCAAGTGATGTTCAAGGTGAAATAGAAAAAGTTCAAGTTTCTCAGCACTACAAAGCTGACACAGCTATGGACCTTTCAACTGGTGGAGATTTGGATGAGATACGTAAAGCCGTTATCGCAAACTCTAAGATTCCTATAGGAACAGTTCCTATTTATCAGATCCTTCACGATGTCGGGAATAAAATAGAAGATTTAAGTATTGATGTCATGCTTGAGGTTTTAGAGCGTCAGGCAAAGCAGGGGGTTAGTTATTTTACTATCCATGCCGGTTTTTTACTTGAAACAATGCCAAAAGTTGCAAAACGTAAGATGGGAATTGTAAGCCGAGGTGGAAGTTTAATGGCTGCATGGATGATGCATTATCATAAGGAAAATCCATTTTATACAGCGTTTGATGAAATACTCGATATCTGTGCAAAATATGATGTTTCTCTTTCTCTTGGCGATTCACTTCGTCCGGGATGTTTAGCAGATGCTTCTGATGATGCTCAACTTGGAGAGTTAAAAGTTCTTGGTGAACTCACTCTTCGTGCTTGGGAAAAAAATGTCCAAGTGATGATAGAAGGTCCTGGGCATGTTCCACTTAATCAGATTGAGAGAAACATGAAGATTCAACGTGAACTTTGTCATGAAGCACCATTTTATATTCTTGGACCATTAGTCACAGATATTGCAGCTGGATATGATCATATCTCTTCTGCGATCGGTGCGGCTGTTGGTGGATGGCACGGAGCCAGTATGCTTTGTTATGTCACGCCAAAAGAGCATTTAGGACTTCCAAATGCAGCAGATGTTCGTGAGGGTATCATCGCTTATAAGATTGCAGCACACGCTGCGGACATCGCTCGTGGCCGTAAAGGTGCAAGAGATGTGGATGATGAGATGAGTGATGCAAGATATGCATTTAACTGGGAAAGACAGTTTGAACTCGCCCTCGATTCTGAGCGTGCTCGTGAATATCATGATGAAACATTACCTCAAGATGTTTTCAAAGAAGCGGAGTTTTGTTCTATGTGTGGACCGAAGTTTTGTAGTTACAAAATAACGCAAAGCATTATGGAAAATACAGAAGAGCTTGATAGAATCATTGCAGAAAACAAAGCCGCACAAACAGTCTAACTTTCTATCGTTGTCCCACGCGGGACGGCGATTTTACTTCATTTTATTTGACATCTAGGTATTATTTATTTTCATTGTGTAAAACAAGATACTTTTTATCCTCTTTTGCTGAAAATAAAAGATCGAGATAATCTATTCAGATAAGATTAATGAACTTTTGATATAACTCTATTTAGACAAAGTAACATTTAATTCAATACAAAATTATAGGAGAAAGAATGACTCAAGAAAATGTAAAAACTGCACTTTCTAAAGTAATGTATCCAGGTTTTACCAAGGATATCGTGACTTTTGGATTTGTCAATAGCATCAATGTTAATGGTACGGCGGTAAGTTTGACTATTGATATTACATCAAGTGCACCAGAAGTGGCGGCACAGATTAAAGATGAAGCAACAGCTGAATTAAAAGCAATAGGGGCAACAGAGATCAATATCAACGTTGCCGCTCCAAAAATGCCTCGCGAGAGTTCATCACGCGGTAAAAATATCGCTCCGCAAGTAAAGAACTTTTTGATGGTAAGTTCAGGTAAAGGTGGAGTTGGTAAATCAACTACATCAGTCAATATCGCTATCGCACTTGCAATGCAAGGGAAAAAAGTAGGTCTTTTAGATGCTGATATCTATGGACCAAATATTCCTCGTATGCTTGGTGTTGAGAGCCTCAAGCCTGAGATCAACGGAAATAAAGTTCTTCCAATCAAAGCTTATGGTATTGAGATGATGTCTATGGGTTCACTCATGGAAGAGGGTCAGTCACTTATCTGGCGTGGAGCTATGATCATGAAAGCGATCGAGCAGTTCTTACGTGATATCTTATGGTCTGAATTAGATGTTTTGGTTATTGATATGCCTCCAGGAACTGGTGATGCTCAGCTTACTTTGGCGCAAAGCGTTCCTGTAACTGCAGGTCTAACCGTTACAACACCACAAATGGTTTCACTTGATGATTCACGTCGTTCACTTGATATGTTTAGAAAATTGAACATACCAATAGCAGGTATCATTGAAAATATGAGTGGTTTTATCGCTCCAGATACCGGTGTTGAGTATGACATCTTTGGAAAAGGTACAACTCAGCCTATGGCTGATGAGTTTAACACTACGATCGTTGCAGAAATCCCAATAGAGCCGGCTGTAAGAACTGGTGGAGATGAAGGTAAACCTATCGTTTATGTTCTTCCAACAAGTGAAACTGCAAAACGTTATATGGCTGCTGCTGAGATAGTATGGGCTATGATAGAAAAAATAAATGCAGATGGCGGAGTAGATAATCAAGCTATTCAGCCAAATACACCTCCAGGTGTAAGCGCTTGCTCAACGGCAGCTGCTCCAAAAGCACCTGCAGAGCCTAAAGAAAGTTCTGAAAGCTGTGGCACAGGATGTGGCTGTCACTAACGATATCGCTCTTACATGCAAAGTGCCCCCTGTGGGCATAAGCTTTACATGTAAGAGATCTTTCTCTCGCTTAACAACCTTCTAATTCTTTAGAAATCTTCACCTTCAAACATCTCAGGCACAAATTTTATTACCTGGTTCCTTCCATGCTCTTTTGCATAGTAGAGTGCGGTATCAGCAAATTTGATACACTTCCAAATAGAAGCAGCATCACTTGGAAATTGCGCTACACCGATACTAATAGTTTTTTGTAGTACTTCTTGGCCAATTTGAAATTTTTGTCTGTTGAACTCTTTATGAATTTTCTCAGCAACTTCCAAAGATCCTTCGAGTGTTGAGTTGTGTAATAGGATAACAAACTCTTCTCCTCCATAGCGTATCGCCAAATCTGAGCCTCTTATATTTTTAGATAGAACCTCAGAGAGCCCTTTGATAACAATATCTCCAATATCATGTCCATACGTGTCATTAACCATTTTAAAGTAATCAATATCTAGCATTAATACACTGTAATTTATCTCACCTCGAAGCGCTTGCTTTGCCAATTTATCTATAAATTGTTCTAAAAATCTTCTATTGTAAAGACCGGTCATCCCATCTCTAAGTGAAGTATCTCTGAGTTTGTCTGTCAATATTTTAGATTCTATCACAGGTTTTGCTGCTTCAAGATAGTTTTTGATGCTGGTTGTATTTCCATGGATCGTGTCAAATGCAGACAAATCATCTATGATAATATTGAGTGTTAAAGAAACTTCATCGTTGATATCAAAAGGAACACAAATATAATCATGACCTAAGTCATTACAACTTTCACATAGGTTTGGAAAATCTGTAGAAACTACTTCAGAATCAGTTCTATAAGCTCTGCAAAGATCTGCATTTTTATCCACAGCCGAGGAACAACTTGTGTCACCAGACGTATATATAAGGTGTCTTGTTTTCGTAAGTTTATCTATTTCATGGAGAGAAAAGTTTTTTATATTGTATTTTTCTTTCAATACAGTGACTAATCTTTGATATACAAGATCTTTAGTATCATCAAGTTCTATAGTCTTTTTAAACTTATAAATATCAGAAAGCTCTTTTATAATTATCTTTGCTTCAAACAGCGGATCAGAACATGAAAGATTTGATTTTGTAACAAAGGTGGAAAGACTATACTTGATTTCTCCAAAGGTTTCTTCCATCTTCTGAAAAAGTGTATTGATCTGATCTGTGACTTCTCTTCCTTCTCCAGCTACTGTTGTTTGAAATCTATATGAAAAGTTTCCACTGTGAGCTTTTTTGATACCATCCCTTAGATTTGTAAAAAGATCCATATACGGCTTGATGTAATGGTTTAAAATAAGAAGAGCTATAACGAGAAAGATGACATTGATTCCAAAAATCTTTAGAATGGTTATCGTACTTGCATTTCTAACACTATCAATATCAAACTCCATACTTATAGCACCTAGAGTATCTCCATCATTTACCTTATGACACTCAAGACAACTTACTTTAGAAATGATATCTGCTTTGTATGGAATGGTTATACGAAGTTTTACAGAGTCAGCACTCTCTGAGATTTTTTTGATCATGGTACCTGAGGCAAGGACTTGTCCATCGATAGCATCACGAGGATTTTCGTAGCTGTATCCAAGGCCATACTGATTAACAACTTTTTGCCCTCTAACTATCCATAATTTTTTGATTTCACCATTTTGTGTAATAGTGTCAAGAAAGTATTTTCTTTTGTCCATCATGCCGTTGACCATATGTGAGGTCAAGCCATCTTTGACTATATTTGCTGTGAGATTCGCTTTATCCAAGGCTGAGTTTATAGCAAACTCTCTGAAGTTGAGGCCGACGTTGATAATGGTCGCAGTAGCTAGTACTGCAAGCATCAGTGTAACCATCAAAAGAAATTTATTTTTTGTATTCATGATTTTCCTAATTTTTTATTGTTACAACAAGGGTAGACAAATAAATGTTAAATATACATAAATCTTATTCTACAGTAACACTTTTTGCCAGGTTTCGTGGCATATCTACATCATTTCCAAGTCTGATTGCAATTTCAAGTGATAATAACTGTAACACGACCATCATCTCAAAAAATTCGAGCATATAGTCTTTAGCGTTTGATGTTTGGATAAAGTCATCTGCTTTGTCAAACTCTATAGGACTAATGGCACAGATAGTTGAATCTCTCGCACTGAGTTCTTCTACATTACTTTTACTTTTTTCATATAACTTATGTTGTGGAAGCAGGGCGATAGTAAAAAGCTCAGGATCAGCCAAAGCGATAGGACCATGTTTCATCTCACCAGATGGATATCCTTCTGCATGCATATAACTTATCTCTTTGAGTTTGAGCGCGCCCTCTAGGGCAAGTGGATAAAATACATCTCGTCCGATAAAGAAAAATCCGTGACCGTGAAGATATCTTTTTGAAAGTCTTGTGATCTTTTCATGTAAGCCATCTGGTATCTTAACTACTCTTGGAACTTCACGTAAAAGAGCTATTTGATCTTCTATCTGCTTATATGTAAGTGAATCTTTGATTTTTGCAATATAAAGTGAAAGCATCCAAAAAACAGCTACCTGAGTTGCAAAAGCTTTTGTAGAAGCAACACCTTTTTCTATACCGGCACGCGTCAATATAGAAGCATCGCAAAGGCGAACCATAGAAGAGTTGTCTACATTACAGACAACTAATGTCTTAAGTCCTGCTTCTTTTGCCATCTTTAGCGTTTCTAGTGTGTCTGCCGTCTCACCACTTTGAGAGATTGCCACAAAAAGTGTGTCTTTGCATAGTAATGGCTGCTTATATCTAAACTCACTGGCAATCTCAACTGAAACTCTGACTTTCGCATATCGTTCAATGAGATAACTTGCTGTAAGTGCTGAGTGATAAGACGTTCCACATGCGCAAAGTTTTATCTCATTGATCCCATCAAAAAGCGTTTTATCAAGCTCTTCAAAAATGATCTCTGAACCTGAAAGTCTACCTAAGAGTGTGTCTGTGATGACGTCTGATTGCTCGTAGATCTCTTTTTCCATAAAAAATCTAAAGCCATTTTTTTGAGCTGAGAGTTTATTTGTAGAAAGTTTAGTGAAATGAGGAACTCTTTTGTTGCCATTTTTATCTAAAAGCATTATCTCTTCAGGTTTAACAAAACCGAAATCGCCATCTTCAAGATAAACTACTTCGCTACATTTGCCAATCAGTGGAGTATCCGAAGAAGCAAAATATTTTTCATTCTCTTTATCACGTCCAAGAATCATAGGTGAGCCTTGTTTTGCAAAAAAGATCGTGTCTTCTTCACTCTTTGTAACAAGTAAAATTGCAAACGCGCCATGGAGTTGAGATATAGTTTTCGAAAAAGCTTCAAAGGCAGAAGCTGAACCTCTAAGCTCCTTTTCAAAAAGCCAGACGATCACTTCTGTATCGGTTTGACTGAGAAAGTGGACACCTTCACTCTGAAGTTCTCTTTTTAACTCAGCATAGTTTTCTATGATCCCATTATGAACTACGTACGAACTGTCACCAAGATGAGGGTGGGCATTGAGTTCTGTCGGTTTGCCATGTGTTGCCCATCGTGTATGTCCGATACCTATTGCAAAACCTGTAGGCTCAAAGTCGTGTGCTTTTTCTTGGAGATTGATAAGTTTGCCGACTGCTTTGTAAACTGTAAAATCATCATGTTGTAATACAGCTATTCCTGCAGAATCGTATCCGCGATACTCAAGCTCAGCAAGCCCTTCAAGTAAGATCTCTTTTGTTTTTTTTGAACCTATATATCCAACAATTCCGCACATTTATAGTTATCCTTCGATGAGTAATCTTAATACATTTTTGACATTATCGCACATATTGTTTTGTTTTTCAATTAAAAAGTTATCCCTTGCTCTAGTCTTTGTGGAATCCACTTTTGCTGTAGCAACTTCAGCTTCGCTCTTTTCAAAAACATCCATAATATAGGCAAGAAGCCCACGTTGATTTTTAGTATTGATACTGAGCTGTGCATAGGCTTGAGAGTGCTCACAGTCTACAGTTATCTCATCTTGTTTGATATCTGGTTTATTGATATGAATTGTTTTTTCCATATCAAAAGAATCTTCAATAATCTGTTCTATCTGCTCTTTTGTATCATCTTCAATATTTTCAGAGAACTCTATTTTAAAATATTTAATCCCATCAAAAAGAGTAAAAATATCCATAGAACCAACATCAAGGTAACTAAGACTAGCAAGAAGATAGGAAATGTTAAGAGGCACACGTCTGTAAATCTCTATGCTTAGTCTCGTTGTATTTGTGACGCTGTAGCTAAATTTATCTGTTGCTTTAGCCTGTTTAGCAATCTTTATAATCTCATCTGGTGTATGTTTAAAGTAAAAAAGATTGGAGTCAACACTTAAGACTTTTTTCTGTTCGATTGTTGACAATGTACCAAATAGCTCAGAGTTTATAATCTTTTTTTCAAGCTGAATACGTTTTGTTGCATCACTGATTCGATCAGTTTGTTTGACAACTTCAAGCGCACCGATGTAAAGCTCTTTTAAAAGTTTTGCACTAAATGAGGTATAAACACCTTTGCCAACTCCATTGATATCGGCATATGTCAGGACATAGAGCAGCTTTAAGTTCTTTTCATCTTTAATACTTGATAAAAATTTATAGAGTGTTTTTTCATTATAAATATTTTCCCTAAATGCCACACTACTCATTAAAATGTGATATCTGATGAGTAGTGAGCCTCTCTCGGTCATCTCATCTTTCAATTTTAGCTGTTTTGCAAACTGCACAATAATCTTTGAGCCGATCTCGCTATGGTCTTGACGCCTTCCTTTTCCAGTATCATGTAATAAAACAGCTACTTTTAAAAGTAATTTTTCATCAGTTGTAAAGGTGGCATAGATGGCCTTGATATAAGGTTCCTTGATAGTTTCAAGTGCTTGAACACATTTGATGGAATGTATGTCAACAGGATAGTGGTGATAGCCGTCAAACTGCGGTAAAAACATAACTTTTCTAAAACTAATGATAAGCTGATGTAAGATTCCCGCATCATAAAAGAGTTTCAAAAAGCAGTAGCTGTTGGAACGTTTAAAAAGCTCTCGAAGCTGAGTATAGACTTTTGTGTGAAATGGATGTTTGATAATAGAAGAGGTAAAGAGATTTAAAAATCCAGAATCATATCTGTAGTGTTGATCTGGCAAGCTAAGGAGTACATCTAGTAACTTCTCAATAGATTGAGGTTTGAGGTGATAGGACGCATAAAGTCTTGTATCCATAACATAAATGCCATGTTCAATTCTTGCCTTTTTGATTTTTGAAAAATTATGCAGGTCTACAAGATAGGTTCGAACCATCTTTTTAACAAATATTTGAGAAAAGTTATTGATTCTCCAAAGTGCTTGAAAGATTTTTGTGGCCATTATTTTTTCATTTTTAAACCCGAGCATTTGAGAGATTTGAGGCATTTGTCCAAGGCTGAGTCTATCTTCTTGTTTATTGTTTACAAGGTGCAAAGCACTTCGCACACGAAAGAGAAGTTCAAGTGAAACACGGTATTCATTGTACTCTTCATCGGTAAAGATGATGCCGCAAAGATCTTTAAGGTTTTGTACATCATAGATACTCTTCGCTATCCAAAAAAGGAGCTGAGAATCGCGAAGTCCACCAATACTCTCTTTGATATTTGGCTGCATGGAAGTTGGGTATTTTTTACGTCTTGCCGTCGCTTCATCAATTTTTGCTAGTAAAAACTCTTTTCGATTTGTGAGTCTTGCTTTACCCAGCTCTTTTTGAACTCCTTGCCAAGTAAAAGTGGAGCCTGTAATATAGCGCGATTCCATTAAGGCCGTTTTTATGGTGACATCTTCACTAGCTGCTTTTTTGATATCGCGCAGTTCATGCACACGATGACCGAGCTTCAAGCCTGCATCCCATGCAAGATAGAGAAATTTTTCTATGATAAAATCGGTGTTATAGCCATCGCACTTTGCATAAACAATCATCAGATCGATATCACTATGAACGCAGAGTTGTTCGCGTCCATAGCTTCCAAGTGCAATTATTGTAATAGGCACAGAACCGCTCATCGGCACATAAATACCAAAGATACGGCGAAGTACTGTTTTGTACATAAGAACGATAATTTTATCAAGCTCTTTTGTGTGTTTTACCAGAAAATCTTTTCCTTGATTTTTCTCAAAAAGTACTGGAAGAGAGTCTTTGTATTCTTTAATATATTGTTTAAAAACTTTTGAAAGCTCAAAATCCGAGCCGTTACTTTCAATTGTATCTTCAATCTGAAGTATGATATCCATCTTAAAATCTTTTGTTAAATTTTTAACATTATAGTATATTCGATATAATTCGAATCCGTAAAATAAACTAAATTTTAAGCAATTTTTCTAAAAGGTAAAGTATGAGCAGAATCTCTTTTGATGAAGCATTAAAGATGTATGACATGGAGTTTTTTGATTTAGCTGAGATGGCAGATCAGAAAAGAAAAGAACTTCACGGTAAAAAGACTTATTTTAATATCAACCGTCACATTAACCCGACAAATGTTTGTAAAGATGTGTGTAAATTTTGTGCATACAGCGCAAGTAGAAAAAATCCAAACCAATACACAATGAGCCATGATGAGATAATGAATATTGTAAAAGATATAGATTCTCGCGGTATCAAAGAGGTGCATATCGTCTCCGCTCACAATCCAAATACGGGTTTAGAATGGTACTTAGAGATTTTTAAAAGAATAAAAACAGAGTATCCGCACTTACATGTAAAGGCTCTCACAGCCGCTGAAGTCAACTTTTTAGCCCAAGAGTACGGCAAAAGCTATGATGAAATTTTGGATCTGATGGTAGAAAATGGAGTCGATTCTATGCCCGGTGGCGGCGCTGAGATCTTTGATGAAAAAGTTAGGGATTTTATCTGTAAAGGGAAAGTCACTTCCGAGCAATGGCTTGAGATACACAGAAAATGGCATGAGAGAGGCAAAAAAAGCAATGTCACGATGCTCTTTGGACATATAGAAAGCCGTGAACACCGCATCGATCATATGATGCGAATTCGTGATCTGCAAGATGAGACAGGCGGTTTTAATTGCTTTATCCCGCTTGTGTATCAGACTGAAAACAACTTTTTAAATATCAAAAAAGATATCACGGCAAATGAGATTTTACGCACGATGGCGATTAGCCGTTTGGTGCTTGATAATGTGCCAAACTTAAAAGCTTACTGGGTGACTTCAACGGTCAATCTGGCCCTCGTAGCTCAGGAATTTGGAGCAAACGACTTGGATGGAACGATAGAAAAAGAGTCTATAAACTCTGCGGCAGGTGCTAAGAGTGCCAACGGTGTAGTGCTTGAAGATTTTGTACAGCTTATAAAAAACAGCGGATTCACACCAGTAGAGCGCGATAGCATCTATAACGAGATAAAAGTCTGGTGAAAATCTCTGTAGTTATCCCTACATATAACCGCTACGAAGTTTTAAAAAGAGCCTTGAGATCGGTTTTCGCTCAAACTCATCAGCCTGCAGAAGTGATCGTTATCGATGATGGCTCAACTGATGAAACCGCAAAAATCCTTCAAGATTTTCCTTCCATCATCTATCGTTATCAAAATAATTCCGGAGTTTCCTCTGCTCGTAATCTTGGTATATCGCTTTGTTCACATGAATGGATAGCTTTTTTGGATTCAGACGATGCGTGGCACGAAGAAAAACTTGCTTTACATGTAAGCCTTCATGCAGCGGAAAAAGAGTTACTGTTTTCCTACACGGATGAGCAATGGATACGTGATGGCAAAGAGGTGAAAATCCCAAAAAAGTTTCAAAAACACAGCGGAGAGGTTTTTTCACAATGTCTATCTCACTGCATCATCGCGCCCTCATCAGTTTTGATACATAAAAACCTTTTCGAAGAGATAGGCGTGTTTGATGAAAATCTCGAAGTTTGCGAGGATTATGATCTTTGGCTGAGGCTTACATGTAAGCATAAAGTGGGTTTGGTTGAGCAAAAAATGACTATCAAATATGGAGGACATGAGGATCAACTCTCTATGAAATATTGGGGAATGGACAGATTTCGAGTTATTGCTTTGGAAAAACTTTTGGCTCATCATATAAGAGAAGATGAGGTCAAAGAGATGCTTGTGCAAAAGTATAATATCCTACTTCAAGGCGCAAAAAAGCATCAAAAACTAGAAGATGAAAAACTTTATAAAGAACGTTTAAACTCTTTAACTATTGCGTATTAAGAGAAAATTGGATAAAATAATAATCTCAAATATAAAATAATTATTAAAGTTGGACAGATGAATATACTCATAACGGGTGGAGCTGGATATATAGGCTCGCATGTGGCAAAACAACTTCTTGAAACTTCAAAACACAGCATCACAATTTTAGATAATCTCAGTACCGGAAGCGCAAAAACTCTGGACACTTTAAAAAGTATACGAGATTTCAAATTTATTCAGATGGATTTAAATGAGTTTGACACAGTTTGTGAAGTTTTAAAAGAGAATAACATAGATACTATTATCCATTTTGCAGCATCTATCGTAGTTCCTGAATCAGTTGAAAACCCTTTGAAATATTATATGAACAACACAGTAAATACGACAAATTTGATCCGCTGTGCAGTGGTAAACGATGTGAAGAGATTTATCTTTTCAAGTACGGCGGCAGTTTACGGTGAACCTGTAAATCTTTCTGAAACTGGAATCGATGAAAGTTACGAAACATCTCCTATAAATCCTTATGGCATGAGTAAACTTATGAGCGAGAGAGTTATCCAAGATACAGCTTTGGCGTATAAAGATTTTAAATACGTGATATTTAGATACTTTAATGTTGCTGGAGCAGATATCAATTATACAGATGGAAAACTTACTCCACGCATAGGACAAAGTTTTCCAAATGCGACGCATCTTATAAAAATAGCTTCCGAGTGTGCAGTTGGTAAACGTGAAAAAATGGCGATATTCGGGGATGATTTTAACACTCCTGATGGCACAGGCGTGAGAGACTATCTCCACGTTGATGACCTTGCAGATGCACACATAAAAGCTATTGATTATCTTGTGGAGGATGATAGCGATATCTTTAACGCAGGTTATGGCAAAGGTTACTCAGTAAAAGAGGTGATAGAAACAATGAAAAACGTTACATGTAAAGAGTTTCAAGTCGATATGGCACCACGTAGAGCAGGAGATCCAGCCACACTTATCTCGGATAATCGTAAGAT
>JAVHRU010000067.1:0-12754 GCA_036171835.1 Sulfurimonadaceae bacterium
AATCACTTGGAGTTAAACTGATTACAAAACGTTTTGGAGGAAATGTGTAGTTATTGGTAAGAAGGGCAGATTTGACGCGTTCTTTTGATTCGTTGATAGAAGTTGATGCGATTCCAACGATATTGAAAGAGGGAAGGCCTTTGGTGAGACTGGACTCGACCTCGACAACTTTGGCTTCGATTCCTTCATATGTTGCACATTTAACATGTTTCATCAGCAACTCCTTACGCCCACAGGGCACTTCTCATGTAAGAGTAGCATGTTGATAGAAAAGAGCTGTTTTTATTGCAAATTGAAATATTTATTTATATTCTTCTTTTTTCTCTTTTAGTGCGCGTTTATACTCTTTTTCGAACTTTTTACGTCTTCCGTAAGAGAGTTTTTCTATAAAAAGTTTGCCTGCTAGGTGATCCATCTCATGCTGAATAGCGATACTAAGAAGCTCATCAGCATCCAGAGCTTTAGTATTTCCATGTCTGTCTTGATAGCTAATGCTAACCGTTTCAAAGCGATCTACATCTTCATAAAAACCAGGGACACTTAAACAACCTTCTTGATAAGAAGTTGTTCCATTTTTCTTGATGATTACTGGATTGATAATCTCCATTAAGTTCTCAGGAGGCTGATCTCCATCACTATTTGGGATATTTAGTATTAAGATATTGAGAGGGAAATTGACTTGAATGGCAGCTAATCCAATGCCATTAGAGCCAAGCATAACTTTATTCATTTCATTTAGTAGTTGGTGTAGTTTGCTATCAAAAACTACCACATCTTTGGAAATCTGTTTTAATCTTTTGTCAGGATAGGTAAGTATTGTTAGGTTCATAATCTTTACTCGTTTGAAATTAATGCATAGCTAATGTCTGAATCTTTATACGCCTTTTCCATAGCTTTAAGTGCGTTTAGGACAATCTCTTCGGTTGTTAATGTGATAGAGACAGGAGTAATACCGATGGAGACGCTCAGTTCTATCTCTTTATCTGCTAAGAAAAAGTTACTATTATGAACAAGTTCAACTAATCTTTGGGCCGCTTTGAT
The DNA here is from genome assembly GCA_036171835.1 of Sulfurimonadaceae bacterium. GTDB lineage: Bacteria > Campylobacterota > Campylobacteria > Campylobacterales > Sulfurimonadaceae > Hydrocurvibacter. The sequence continues at coordinate 1,042 of JAVHRU010000067.1, forward strand.
TGAACTCTCAGTGTCGGTATGCTTTAAGAGCATACAAAAAACTCCGTTTCCGTAGTGGGCAACAATATCGCTTCTTCTTGATGTTTTTAGCAGTAATCTTGCAATGGTTCTCGTCATAAGAGCGAGTGCCCTTTCATTGCTTTTATCCTGTGTAAGTTCTTTTGAAAGTTCTATCATAATAAGACTGCTATGATGTTTGAACTCTTGGATTAGGTGTATCTCTTGGGTGATCTTGTTAAGAAGATATCTTTTATTGTAGATTCCATATTTGTTATCAAAAATCGTTTCGTTCTCTACATTTTTTACGATGGTCGCGGTTTGCTCATATAAAGTTTTCAGATTATCAATCTGTTTTTTTAAGATATCATCTAATTTAGTAAGATCTGTCTCTAGGGAATTGACAACGCTTAGTACATTGGATGTATCTTTATTTTGTAACTCATCTTTTCTTTTAACAAGGATTTTAGACATTAAGGCCATATTCTTGTAGAGAGCAGCTGAAACGGCCAGGATGTTTTTTACAGAAACAAAGCCCTGCTTGAGAGTGTGCTCTAGTTCTATAGTAGACTCATCATTGCTATTTTCTTCGAGCTGAAGGATTGACTTTATCTGTTTTCTGAGGGTTTCACTTTTGTCTTCAAGTATTCTGTCAAAATAGAGTGAAAAATTATTTGGAGTTGGAGGGAGACTGTCTTTTAAAAGAGCATTCAAAACCTCTTTTGCATACAGCTCCACATCACTGCCTGGATCATTAAAATTGGTAGCGCTTGTGCCGTCCACTGAAGAGATATTAGAACTCTCAGAGGGAATGTTTGTAATATCTCTACGTTTTCTTAATGGTTTAGACATGCTGCCGTCCTACTCTTTTTCTTTCTCTTTTTTTGTTAAAACTTCATCAATAATACCATATTCTCTAGACTCTTCTGCACTCATGAAGTTATCTCTGTCTGTATCTTTTTCAAGTTTTTCGACATCTTGACCTGTATTTTTTGCCAAGATATCATTGAGTTCAGCTTTCATACGAAGAATCTCTTTAGCTTGAATGGCAATATCTGAAGCTTGACCCTGCGCACCGCCTAGAGGTTGGTGAATCATGATTCTTGCATGTGGAAGCGCGTAACGCTTACCTTTTGCCCCAGAACTAAGTAAGAATGAACCCATAGAAGCAGCTTGACCTATACAGATAGTAGCAACATCCGGACGGATGTAGTTCATCGTATCAAAAATCGCCATTCCAGAAGTCACAACTCCACCTGGAGAGTTGATGTAGAAATAAATATCTTTTTCAGGATCTTCTGCTTCAAGAAATAAAAACTGTGCAACAATAGTTGAAGCTACAGCATCGTTGACTTCACCACTAAGCATTACAATACGATCTTTTAAAAGGCGTGAGTAGATGTCATAAGAACGCTCTCCACGCCCTGATTTTTCTACTACATAAGGAATATAACTCATCTTATACGTCTTTTATCTTTGAGTTTAAAAGTTTACTCAAAACTTTATCCTCTACCATTGCCATTTGGATCGCAGGAATATATCCTGAGTTTTGGTAATGATTGTAAGCTTGTTGTGGATCTTGACCCATTTGCATCGCTTCAAAGTAGATAGTTTGCATTACTTCTTGCTCATTTACTGTTATCTTTTCTGCTCTTGCTAGTGCATCAATGATAAATGTTGCTTTTACACTGTTTGTAGCATCATCACGGAAAGTTTCACGAATTTCTGTTACTTTATCGGCATTTTCTCTAAGTTCAGTGATCTCTTCTTCGCTCATTGTTTGCGCTTTTTTGTTTAAAGCCATATCCATCTCTTGTTCTACTACAAATTCAGGGATTGCAAATGCAAGCTTAGCAACAAAGTTCTCTAAAAGTTTTGGTTTTAGTTCATCATTGTAAAGTTGAGTCAATTTTTCACTTTCAATTTGAAGTTTTACTTGCTCTTTGAGTTTGTCAAAAGTTGCATCTTCTTCACCTGGAAGCATTTTTTTCGCTAACTCGTCATCAAGTGCTACTTCTGCTTTTTCTTGGATTGCGTTGATCTTAACTGCAAATTCTGTTTCTTTTCCTGCAAGTTTATCACTGCCGTAGTTTTCTGGGAAAGTTACTTTGATAGTTTTTTCTTCATCTTTTTTCATACCAACAAGTTGCTCTTCAAATCCTGGAATAAATTGTCCTGAACCGAGTGCAAGAGCAAAGTTTTCACCTTTTCCACCATCAAAAGCAACGCCATCAAGGAACCCTTCAAAGTTCATGTTTGCAGTGTCACCAAGAACAAGTGCACGATCTTCTGTCACATCAACAAGTGAAGCGTTTGAATCAGCTAAATTTTTAATACGTTCAATGATCTCTTCATCGCTAACTGCTGGTTTTTCAAAATCTTCAACCATTGCAGAGTATTCGCCAAGTTCGATCTCTGGACGCATAGCGATTTTGATAGCAACTTCAATGGACTCAAGCCCTTTTTCAAATTTAGTAATTTGAGGCTCACCCATAAGTGCTTCGTTTGCAACGCCTAGATCTTTCAAACCTTGAGCCATTGCATCGCGTAAACTTTGAGATTCAGCATCTTGCTCAAGTTTTTCACCATACTGCTTTTTTACAGCACTCAAAGGCACTTTACCTTTTCTAAAACCAGCTATTTTAGCAGTTTTACTAAGCTCTTTGGCTATTTTTTCTACGTTTGCCTGAATCTCTTCATTAGCAATAGTTGCTTCTATTGTAGCGTTTGCTGCATCAATTTTTTTAGCGTTGATATTCATCAGTTTCCTTTATGTCCATACAGAGGACTTTATATGTGATAATTTTGGGCAATAATACCTAAAAAGTTCTTTAACCTAAATTATTTGCAAAGACGTGGTTTGAGATTTAAGAGCAGTATCCACGCAACAGCTAGATCTATCATAACGTCGGCAAAGTTGAAAATTGCAAAATTAAACCCGTAGTGCCAGTACACATAATCAACTACCCCGCCATGGATAAACCTGTCATAAATATTTGATAAACCCGCACCGATTAGAATACCAGATGGTAGTGCATAGCAAGTTTTATTGAGGCGAATGACATAAACAAAAGCGCCTGATATAAGTAGAAATTGTATCCATTTTAGGGAGCTTTCTAAAAAAGAAAACATGGAAAAAGCGACTCCGTAGTTAAATACAAGGCGCATGTTGACATAAGCTGTTTCATAAAGATCTACAGCGTGCGTGTAAAGAAACTCTTCAGGTACCGTGTACATTTGCATCGCTTTGGAAAGAAAAAACTCTTTAATGGCCTGATCGGTTAAAAAGATTACTGACATGGAGATAATAAGAGTGAGTATCAGTTTATAAGAACTATTACGCATTGAGTTTAGAACCTAAAAAATCGACGATATTTTTCATGGCAACGTTCATTTTTTTTTCATCTTTTGCTTCAAGTAAGATACGAAGCTTATTTTCAGTTCCAGAGTATCTTATAAGATGACGAATATGATCTTTATCGAGCTCTGCTAGGATTTCAGACAGGCCTTCTATCTCTCCTAGTGGTTTCTTTTGCTTGATATTGATATTTACAAGCTCTTGCGGATAAAGTTCAAAAGGACGCAATACTTTAGAAGCTGGAGATTTTTTAGAAATAATAAGTGCTAAAACCTGGAGTGCACTTACAAGTCCGTCTCCAGTTTTTGCAAAATCATGCATAATGATATGACCGCTTTGCTCTCCACCGAAATTGATACCTGTTTTTTTCATAATATCTAAAACATTTTTATCGCCGACATCACTTCTATAGAGTTTAAGTCCCTCTTTTTCTAGTGTATCTTCTAAAGCCTGGTTGCTCATAACCGTTGCAACGATTCCATCGCCTTTTAGTCTTTTATTTTTAGATAAATAGATCCCAAGCGCACCGATAAGTTGATCGCCATCGACAACTTCACCATTTTCATCTACAATGACGACTCTATCAGCGTCGCCATCAAGTGCGATTCCAAGATCCGCTCTGTACTTTCTAACGGCTGCGCAAAGCTCTTTTGTATGTAAAGCTCCGCAATCTTCGTTAATATTGAAACCATCCGGCTTATCATGAAGAACGATCACTTCAGCACCAAGTTCTTCTAAAACTGTTGGGCCGACTTTATAACCGGCACCATTTGCAGCATCCAAGACGATTCGCATATCTTGCAAAGAGAGTTCAGTCGGGAAGGATTTTTTTAGTTGAACGATATAGCGACCAATAACATCATCTATACGTTTTGCTTGTCCGATGTATTTTCCAACGACACAAGCTTCTTCAATCTTTGAATCATCATAGTAGATAGCTTCGATCTCTGCTTCGATCTCAACAGAAAACTTATCTCCGCGTGAATCAAAAAACTTTATGCCGTTGTCATCGTAAGGATTATGAGAAGCACTAATCATAATGCCCGCGTCACATCTCATGTTTTCAGTTAAAAAGGCGATAGCAGGTGTAGGCATAGGTCCTATTTGGATCACATCATAACCTACAGAAGTAAGTCCGCTTACAATTGCATTTTCTATCATATAGCCGCTTCTTCTTGTATCTTTACCTACAAGTATGCGTTTTGTTTTTGCATTTTTTTTAAAATATACACCCGCAGCTTGAGCTAATCTCATAGCTAGCTGTGCTGTTAAAAAGCTTCCAGCTTGTCCTCGTACACCATCAGTTCCAAAAAGTTTCATGAAAAATCCTCTTCAATAAGTGGCAGTATTTTAGCATATTCAAATAAAAATGGCGATTTAGTTTAGCTTTAACTTAAATTTAATTATTTTTAAGCTAGTATTCGACACTAAATTTTATGAGAAGGACTCATTATATGGCAAATCATAAGTCATCTTTAAAACGTATTCGCCAAACTATCGTTCGTACAGAACGTAATCGTTTTTACCGTACACGTCTTAAAAACATCGTTAAAGATGTTCGTTCTGCAATCGATGCAGGGAACAAAACAGAAGCAGAAGCTGCTTTCAAAGTTGCAAATAAACAACTTCACACATTTGTAAGCAAAGGTATCTTGAAAAAAGAAACTGCTGCTAGAAAAGTAAGTCGTCTACATAAAGCTGTAAACGCTCTATAATCAGGAATTAGATGCTATCAGATAAACTCAATCCGTTTATCAACCGCTATAATGAACTAGGCAATCTGCTTAGTTCCCCTGATATCACCTCTGACATCAAAAGGATGACAGACCTCTCCAAAGAACAATCTTCACTCTCTAAAATAGTTGACAAAGCAAATGAGTATAAATCTGTGCTTGCACAAATTAAAGATGCTAAAACTATGCTTGGCGATCCTGAAATGTCAGATATGGCAAAAGAGGAGCTCAAAGAGTTAGAACCTCGTGTAGATGAGATTGAAGAGGATATAAAACTTCTTTTACTTCCAAAAGATCCAAATGATGATAGAAATACCATCATTGAGCTTCGTGCTGGAGCTGGTGGAGATGAAGCGGCTATCTTTGTTGGGGATCTTTTTGATGCATATCTTCGTTATGCTGAAAACCGCGGATGGAAAGTTGAGCTTTTGAGCACATCTCCATCAGAATCGGGCGGGTATAAAGAGGTTATCGCACTTATCAAAGGTGAACAGGTTTACAGTCGGTTGAAATATGAAGGCGGTACTCATAGAGTACAGCGTGTTCCGGCAACTGAATCTCAAGGACGTGTCCATACATCAGCAATTACGGTCGCAGTTATGGCTGAAGTTGATGATGTTGAAGTCACTATTAGTGAAAATGATCTCAAAATCGACGTTATGCGTTCAAGCGGATGTGGTGGACAAAGTGTTAACACTACCGACTCAGCTGTTCGTATAACCCACTTGCCAACAGGTATCGTGGTAACCAATCAAGATCAAAAATCACAACATAAAAACAAAGAAAAAGCGATGAAAGTTCTTAAAGCACGTCTGTATGATATGCAGATGCAAGAACTTCATGCAAAAGACAGCGAGGCTCGGGCTGTTCAAGTCGGTACAGGCGATAGAAGCGGACGTATTCGTACCTACAACTATCCTCAAAACCGTATGTCTGACCACCGCATAACTTTAACGCTTTATAGACTAGATGAGATTATGGGTGGAGGATTACTTGATGAGATCATCGAGCCTCTTATCACAGATCATCAGGCAAAAATCGTAGAATCTGCAGGATTATAACTCCTTTACATGTAAGTGTTTACTTACATGTAAAGTGCCCTTTGGGTGTAAGACCTTTTTTTAAACGTTAAGAACATATCTGCTACAATCTTTCCAACTTAACGCATGGAAAAAAATATGACAGAAAAAGTAGGGCTCGCTCCTGGAAGTGCTATTTATACAGGCTCACGCAGTGTCAGTTATCCACAAATCACTACTATAAAGTACAATGTAGATGAAGTCACTATACAAGCATGTAATGATTTTGAATGTGTTAAAAATAACTATTGCTCTAAAGATTCAGTCTCCTCCACATGGTTACATGTAGAACCTATTAGTGATCAAAATGCCATCGCACAGATCTGTGAATTTTTCAATATCCATCCTCTTGCAGTCGAAGATATTCTTTCAGTCGCACATAGACCAATGGCAGAAGAGTATGAAAATTATCTTATTGCAATACTCAAATATGTGCAATATACAGAGGATGGTTTGAAGTTTTCTCAAATCTCTTTGGTACTCAAAGATGATGTCTTAATCAGTTTTGCGGATGACTCCCCAGAACAGTTCGAAGTGATAAAAAAGCGCCTTGAAAAAAAAGATTCAAGAATGAGAAAAGAGGGAAATCAGTACCTCTTTTTTGCACTTATCGATTATCTTGTAGATCAGTATTTTATCGCTTTGGAAAAGATCGGTGAAGAGATAGAATTACTTGAGGATGAGATACTGTATTCACCGACAAAAGAGAGTATTCAAAAGGTACACAACCTTAAACGTACACTTATAGAACTAAAAAAATCTGTTTGGCCGACACGTGAAGTCATCAATACGATTTTACAATCTGAAAATATCAGCCAGCAATATTACATCTATTTTAAAGATACGTATGAGCATATTATCAACATTATCGATGTTATTGAGGGCTATCGTGACAGCGCGTCTAGCTTTTTAGATATATATCTTTCAACACTGAGTAATCGTATGAATGAGATTATGAAGACACTCTCAATCATCTCGACTATCTTTATTCCGCTCTCGTTTTTAACCGGATATTTTGGGATGAACTTTCGGCATGAAACAGTTTTGGAGTCAAAAAATGCCTTTGATTACTCAAACATTCTTATGCTGGCCATTCCTTTCCTTTTACTGGGATATTTTCGACTTAGAAAATGGTTTTAGTCCTGTGGTAGAACCTTTGTCTTCTGCTCTTTGATGTGTAGATCCAGTTGAGGAAATGGTATTTCGATACCATGCTCGTATAAAGTATCATATATGAGGATTAAAAATCTCGATATAGTCCTCTTTGGTCTAAGAATATCATCCCCTTTTATCCATACAAATAGTTCAAAATCAACACTGCTGTTATTCATTTTTGTCATCACAACTCTAGTCGTTTTTTCGTTATCTTTGTAAAGATCAGTAAAGCCACTATCTTCAACTGCCCTCATGATGATATCTACGACAACTTGCGGTTTTGTACCATACGCCACACCAAATGGTATCTCAAATCTTTTGATCATATCGTGCATTGTCCAGTTGATCACATTGTTTTCGATAAAGTTTTGATTTGGAACGATGACATTGATATTTGCATTTGTACTGATGATGGTCGAGCGCATTCGGATATCTAGGACGCGACCGCGAAGTGAGTCTGATAGCTCCACAAAATCCCCGACTTTCACGCTTCTCTCAAACATCAGTATAAGTCCTGAAACAAAGTTGGAGACGATATTTTGCAAGCCAAAACCGATACCTACAGAAAGGGCTCCGGCAACGAGTGCAAGGGAAGAGAGATTGATACCAAGAATATTGAGCATAATAAAAAATGCGATCACAATAATAAGGTAATATCCCATGTTCGCTAAAATCGTTTGAGTAGATGAACTGATATTTGCTTTTTTTGAGACTCTTTTATTGATTTGTACTTTATAAAATCCGCCAAGTATAAAGGCAAAAATAAATACTGCAAGCGCAATAAAGAGTTTAGCTAAACTTATTTGTGTATTGTTGATCGAAAACATCGGCTCTGTAAGAGTTTTGATGATTATATGTAAGAGATGGTAAAAATCATATTCAGTGGATGCTCCAGCTTTGTCTAGAGTGTTTTCAACATTCATCTTTTTTCCTTTAGATACTCTTCATATATGGTATAAATCGAATAGATTATACAGAATTTAGGTAATAGTAAGCTAAATAACTCCGCTTAAAGAGCGGCAATATAATAAATGCTATAATCACAAATCAAAACATTTAGTGAAAAATTTTGTAAAGGAGGGTGCCGTGGAAGTCGATAATGAAAAATTAGTTCATTTAAAAGATTTAATTCTTTTAGAGTTAGAACAGTACGAGAAAAATGCGAGCGGCCCGCACCCTTATGATATTGCAGAACAGCTTTTAGAGATAAGAGAAGAGAATGATGAAGAGTATCTTTCACTCATTGAAATCATTCCACATGACCTTTTTGCAGATATTCTTTCAGAGTTTCCCGATTATGTTCAAGAAGAGATCGCTGAGCTTTTAAGTACTAAAGATCTTGCAGATATCGCTTCAAATATGGATACCGATGACGCGGCGAACTTTATCCAAAATATCCAGGAAGAACATCCAAAGACTGCTCAAGAAGTTTTAAATAACTTCAATGAAGAAGATCAGGAACTCATCCAGCAGTTGATCGCTTATGATGAAGACCAAGCCGGCGCACATATGCAAAGTGAACTTTTTGGTGCACATCTGAACGAAAAAATCGGTGTAGCGATTAAGCGACTGAAAATGCTCAAAGAAGATGATGAGATCGACAATGTCTGGCAAGTCTATCTGATGGACAACCAGAAAAAATATTTAGGCGCTGTGAGTCTTGAAGATCTTATCATCTTTGAACACAACCTCAAGTTTTCCGATATTCCCAGTGAAAAACATATCAGTTTTAGTATCAATCATAAAGCAGATATCAAAGATGCGGTTGAAATAGTGACAAACTATAATCTCAATGCCATCGCAGTTGTTGATGATAGTGGAAGACTCATCGGTCGTATCACTTCTGATGATATCTATGATATTATCCAAGAGACTGCAACAGAACAGATCTTCAACCTTGCCGGTGTCAATGATGAGGTCGAACAGGATGAAGATATTTATGAGATTGGTAAAAGTAGGGCGATGTGGCTTGCTATCAATCTTGTGACTGCAGTAGCCGCATCGCTTGTTATCGGGATATTTGATAAGACGATCCAATCAATTGTAGCGCTTGCAGTTTTGATGCCAATTGTGGCTTCTATGGGTGGAAATGCAGGAACGCAAACGCTGACTGTTACTGTGCGTAAAATGGCTTTGGGAGATATTGAAGGCTCAGATGCGAGAAAGACGATCTATAAAGAGATTGTGATATCCTTGGCAAATGGATTTATTTTTGCACTCATTATTGGGACCGTCGCGTATTTTTGGTTTCACATACCGCTTTTAGGTGTTGTGATCGCACTTTCGATGATCATCAATCTCATCAGTGCAGGTTTTTTTGGCAGCGTTATCCCGTTGATACTTCAAAAAATGGATATCGATCCGGCTATCGGCAGTACAGTGTTGCTGACGACCGTGACTGATGTTGTAGGTTTTTTTAGTTTCTTGGGACTTGCTAGTATTATTTTATTATAGGAAAAGGGATGGAATCTTCGACGAGTATTGAAGGCGATAGTAGTAGTCACAGTCACAATCATAGTAGATTAAGGGATTTTATAGAGGATTACTGGGATATAGTCGTAGGGATTGTATCTATTATAACTGCATTTTATTTCCACGACAATGGTTTACATCTTCTTGCAACGTTTTTTGCGGCAGTGGGAATCGGTGCACTTTCTTTGAGTGTTTCAGAGATTGCAGAGATACTCTCTGAGAGGCTTCAAGAACCTTATGGGAGTTTTGTCCTCACGCTCAGCGCCGTTGTTGTTGAGATCATACTTTTATATATTATTTTACTGCAGGCTTATACTGATCCTGACGTTGTCAAGACTGTTAAAGGGGGCATCGTTTCAGCGGTAATAGTGGATTTAAATGTTCTTCTTGGGCTTGCTGTCTTCTTGGGCGGACTCAAATTTACAGAACAAAACCACAACAAAGAAACATCGAGCGCATATACGACTATTTTATTTGTCGCAGCTATCGCACTTTTAGTTCCTGGTTTACTCAATCACGTCACGCACTCCAATACGACTATTGAAAGTGCTTCCAAGGCTATCGCGGTACTACTCTTTCTTTTTTATATGACCATTTTAGTGTTTCAAACAAGAACACATGCCCATTTCTTCAAGCAGACGGCAAAAAGTAGGATTTTCAGGTTAAAAAGAAAGATGGCGAAAAAAAATAAAGAGATTGCCGAGGATGATGACGATGATTATATTTTTGAAAAATTTAATAATATCGCATTGATTTTTTCCCTTTTTGTCTTTATTGCGATTATTGCGCTTGGTGCGGAGGTCTTTGCAAGTGAGGGGATAAAAGTTGCACGGGAATATGGAATTTCTGCCGGAATTGCTGGTCTTATCATTGCTATTGTCTCAGTTGCTCCTGAGATAGCAACAGCTATAAAAGCAGCCAAGAATGATGAGATACAAAGAGTTGTCAACATCGCTATGGGAGCTTCAACGGTTTCGATCTTGCTTACAGTTCCCGTGCTGGTATTTTTGGCTTATATAAGTGATATACGCTTAACATTGGATTTTAATCCACTTGAAATTGGAGCTTTGATCTTTACTATCATGCTTGCGTGGAAAACGACGGATGATGGGGAGACAAACTATTTTGAGGGGATTTCGCACCTGATCTTTTTCTGTGCGTTTACGATCATCGCTATCTATTATTAGCGATGAGGGAGTTTAGTTACAGTTGTAAGTTGTCGTGAACACTGCTTTGACTTCACCAGCAAAAGTGATGGTTTCATTTGCAAATCCTAGATAAAGGGTATCTCCGCTTTTTGGAAATACTTTTGTTTCATTTGGAAGTTTCCCCTCGCTAAAAGCTCTATAAAAAGCAGATGCCATCCCTGTTCCACAAGCCAGAGTTTCATCTTCAACACCGCGCTCATACGTTCTTACATACAAAGTGCCCTCTGGGTATAAGTCATCTTCTTTGATAACTGCGATGTTTACATTTGCATTATATTTATATCTTAGCGCTCTCGCTTCTTCTATATCAAAGCTATTGATATCTGCATCGAAAGTGATAAGATGAGGCACGCCCGTGTCTATTTTCCACCAAGATTTCCCACCCTCGTTGATCTCTTTATCCAAGATCTTTGGAGGTGTGAGTTCGCTTTTAACAAGTGCGCCATTTACTTCTGCACCGATAACGCCTGCTTGTGTCAAAAAGCGCATCTTCGCAGGAGCGAGTCCATAAGAATGAGCATAATGAGCACATGCACGACTTCCGTTTCCACACATCTCAGCACTACTTCCATCAGAGTTATAAAACTCCCACTCAAAATCATGCGTCGCATGCGGAACAAGAACAATGAGTCCATCAGCTCCCACACCGCTTTGACGGTCGCATATCTCTTTTGCCAAACGTGAACGATCTTTTTTTATAAAGCTGTGAAA
>JAVHRU010000068.1:0-39774 GCA_036171835.1 Sulfurimonadaceae bacterium
ATATAGTATTTTTATATCAAAAAAGGATAGCCCATGAAAAACGAGAACTTGTCGGAGTTGTTTAAAGTAAGTGCCCCAAAAGGTGCTATGTCAAGGCGTAAGGCTCTTAAGTTGATTGGTATTTCCCCTGTTGCTGCGACGGTTCTTGCATCTATGGGAAGTGGAAGTGTTACAGATGCCCAAGCAGTTGACGTCAAGGGTAAAATTCTTATAGTCGGCGGTGGAAGCGGCGCTATCATGACGCTTGCAAGATTAAACAGATCGATCTCAAATCCTGATATAACTATCATTGCTCCAAATGAAACGCATCTTTATCAACCGGGACAGGTTTTTGTAGCTGCGGGACTTATGAAGCAGGAAGATCTACAAAAACCAAATAAAGATTTCATAGCAAGCAATGTAAACTGGATAAAAGATGAAGTGGCAAGTTTTGATCCTGAGAACAAAAAAGTCACGACTCGTGGGGGTCAAGTGGTTGCTTATGACTTTATGATTGTCGCAACAGGCGTTGTAAACCGTTTTGACAAGATTAAGGGATTAAGAGAGGAAGATATCGGAACAAACGGGATAACAAGTGTTTACTTAAGCGACCTTGAAAAAGGTACATCTCGCGGAGCTACTGCTACATGGGATTGGTACAATGATCTAAAAACGGCAGCAAAAACCAAAAGACCGACAGTCCTCTACACACAACCCGATTCTCCTATAAAATGCGGCGGCGGACCACAGAAGATGCTTTATCTGAGTGCTGATTATTTAAAAGAAGCTGGGCTTAGTGCCGACTACCATTTTTATACTGGACTTAAAAATCTCTTTCATTTGCCAAAAGTAGATGAAGAACTTATCAAAGTTCAAAAAAGTTACGACAAGATTGAGACGAAATTCTCCCACTTTTTACGCTCCATAGATGTAAAGGCGAAAGAAGCTACCTTTGTCCATGCGTATGAAAAAGAGGTGATAGATCCAGATTTTGGCGATAAGACAATGCAAAGTTTTGCTGATGAGATTGTTGTAAAATACGATTTTATCCATATCGTACCGCCTATGACACCGCCTGATGCTCTTATGAAGTCAAATCTTCTTAATGACAAAGGGCTTGATGTAGATAAAAATACGCTTCAACACAACAAATACAAAAATATCTTTGGTATTGGCGATGTCTGTGGTATACCTATGGGAAAAACGGGTGGAACAGCTCGTCATCAAGCACCAGTCGTAGTTGGAAATCTTTTAGCAGTAATGCAGGGTAAAGAACTCAAAGAGAAGTTTGATGGCTATACTGTGTGTCCGCTCAAAACGCAGTACGGAAAGATTTTAATGGCAGAGTTTAACTATGAAGGACCAAAACCAACCATCCCATTTTTAGACTATTGGAAACCTCGTTGGATGTGGTGGGAGTTTGATCGATATATGTTAGAGTTGATGTATTGGCATTTGATGCTTCGAGGACTTTTTTAGAAATTCTTTTTATAATCTGCCTCCAAAGAGGCAAGCTTTACATGTAAGCCTCTTTGCGGTAAAATTGCGTAAATTTTTTAAGATCAGGGTGATAATATGGCAACAATCGGTATGAGCGATATCAAGAAAAATGTGCGTTTGGAAATCTCTGACGTACCTTATAAAGTAGTTGAGTTTCAACACGTTAAACCAGGTAAGGGCGCGGCATTTGTTCGTATGAAAGTTAAAAGCTTTATGAATGGAAAAGTTATTGAGAAAACTGTTCACGCAGGCGATAAATTTGAAGTTCCTGTTATTGAATACAAAACTATGCAGTATCTTTATGATGATGGTGAAATGCTTCAGTTTATGGATAACGACACTTATGATCAGATCGGTTTGACATATGAGCAGTGTGATGACGCTATGAAATGGCTTAAAGACGGTATTAACGTAGATATGATCTTTTACAAAAATGATGCTATCTCTGTAAGTGCTCCTGAAACTATGGAACTTCTTATCACTGACACGCCTCCAAACTTCAAAGGTGATACATCAAGTGGAAGTAGAAAGCCTGCAACTTTAGAGACTGGTGCGGTTGTTCAAGTTCCTTACCATATTTTAGAGGGTGACACTATCAAAGTAAACACTGTTGATGGTGAGTACCTAGAAAAAGTAAAATAATCTTTAAAAGGAGAGTAGATGGCAGTAGTTGTAGTACCTTTGGCAACTGGTTTTGAAGAGATTGAAGCTGTATGTATCATCGATGTTATAAGACGTTCTGGTGTTGAGGTGATCATCGCTTCTGTGGATACGCAGGGTGAAGTTTGCGGAGCTCACGGTATCACGATCAAAACTGACAAAAGTATCAACGATGTCACTGCGGATATGATCGATATGATCGTACTTCCCGGCGGTTGGGGTGGTACAAAAATCCTAGCAGAACATGAAAAAGTACAGTCACTCTTAAAAGAGATGGATATTAAAGGCAAACATATCGGCGCAATCTGTGCGGCTCCGTTTGCGCTTGACAAAGCAGGTGTCTTAAAAGAGAAATATACGTGTTATCCATCTGTAGAAGAGCAGATAGACAACAGCGGTTATGACGCGACAAAAAAAGTTATAAGCGATAAAAATATTCTTACATCCCGCGGTCCTGCGACTGCCATCTGTTTTGGACTTGAAATCGTTAAGATTCTTGTCGGTGAAGAGACAAAACAAAATGTCAAAGAGGGTCTTTTAGCCGATTTTTGCTAAAAAATCTTCTTACATGTAAGAGTTTCTTTTCTTATATGTCATATTCTAAAATCTAAACTATAAAATAAAATCTTTTCAAATCCTCCTAGATAAGCCTTCTTCTTGTGTAACTCATCGAAATTTTCACCTGTTTCAAAAAAACAATTGATAAAATTTGCTTATATATCAAAAAGTTATCAAATATTTCAGGAAAAAGCAAAGTTATCTGTTATACAATTCTTGTCCAATCTTCAAAATTACATGGATTTTGGAGTATATAAACGTTACATGTAAATAATATAAAAAAGGATTCAAATGATAAAAAGAGTTTTAGGTGCAGCTTTTGCACTAGCTATGGTTTTAACGATGAGTGGATGTTCAACAATGCATATGGGTTGGACAGCGGTAACAAAAGCACATACTTTAGATGATGGTGCTATGCCAGCGTACGATGCTATGTTTTCAAAAGTTACTGAGTATGGTGACCCAGCACGTGCGATGATGAAAGAGTGGAAAGTTGATAAAAATGTAAAAGGTGATGATGTAAAAGAATCAATTACTGCACTTACTGAAGAGTATAATATGCGTTTAACTGGTTATGTGAAAATGTATACTAAAGATGATGCTGCACCAACTGAAGTAAAAGAAGCAAGAATTTGGTCTTTATGTAATCTTACAACTGCAAAAGTGTTCTTGAACTATTCTCGTTACTACGGTGGTTTTATGCCATGTAGAATTATGTATATTCAATATGGAAATGGTGATGCATACCTTGTCAGTATGGATATGACACTTGCGATTTATGGTGGGCATACACTTCCAAAAGAGATGTTAGACTCTGCGCTTTTAGTTAAAAAAGCTATGGAAGAGATTCCTGCAAGAGCTGCAAAAGGCGATTTCTAAGCACCTCTTAATAACTGCCCTTTTTGGGCGGTTCTTCTTCTCCTTCATTTTATTTTACTCATTTTTCAGTACATCTATTTTATAATCTATCGTTATTAAAACTTTTATACAGGCAGGTCATATGAAAAGTATTTTGTTTTTTCTATTTTTTCAATTAACTGCATTTGCAGAAAATCAAACTTTTGTCGATACCCAAACACATCTAGAGTGGGAAGATACAGCGCATGTAGAAGCTGATGAAAAGATACTGAAAATGTCTAAAAGCTACTGTAGTACTCTTGAGTTAGAGGGACATGGTGATTGGCGTATGCCGACGAGAAAAGAACTTTTAAGCATTACAGATATGGTGCAACATCCTACAGTTGCTAGAAAATTCAAATTTGGTACAAAAGGTGAGTATTGGACAGGTGAGGATTATGAAGAAGATGATACTTTAGCTTGGCTTGTATATATGCAGTACGCCCATACTTATACGGATGACAAATGTGAAACTGCACAAGTCAGATGTGTTCGTGACCATCGTTAAGTAAGCTCTGTTTTAAACCTAGATTTTATCTTATCTCACTATAATAAAAAATACTAATCTTTTTTTATAGGCAGTTATTTTGAGCAAAAAACCCGCTTTTACCCATCTTCATCTCCATACAGAATATTCACTCCTTGATGGTGCAAATAAAATATCAAATCTTGTAGAACGTGCCAAAGAACTTGGCATGACTTCCATCGCTATGACAGATCATGGCAATATGTTTGGTGCTATTGATTTTTATCATCAGATGAAAGCCGCAGGTTTAAAACCCATAATCGGGATGGAAGGCTATATCCATAATGGTGAAGAGATAGATGATAAGTCTACAAAACAGCGTTTTCATGTTTGTCTTTTTGCCAAAAATGAGATCGGTTATAAAAATCTCATGTACCTTTCATCTAAAGCATTTATAGAGGGATTTTATTATTTTCCTCGTATCAATAAAAAAGAACTTCGTGAACATAGCGAAGGGCTTATTTGTACCTCTGCATGTCTTCAAGGCGAGGTGAATTGGCATCTAAACTTACAAAATGAACGTAACGTAAAAAATGGTGCTCTTGGATATGAAGGTGCAAAAAAAGCTGCGTTAGAATACAAAGATATGTTTGGCGATGACTTCTACCTAGAGATGATGCGCCATGGCATCGGCGATCAGATGTTTATAGATGAACAAGTTTTACAACTTGGACGTGAATTAGACATTAAAATAGTCGCAACAAATGACACTCACTACACTTACCCAGGAGATGCTCAGTATCACGAAGCATTTATGTGTATCGGGATGAATAAACTCTACGATGATCCAAAGCGTATGCGCCACTCCGTACATGAGTTTTACCTTAAATCTCCCGAGCAAATGGCACGTCTTTTTGCAGATATCCCTGAAGCTTTGGAACATACGCAAGAGATCGTAGAAAAGTGCCAGCTAGAACTTAAACTCGGTGATCCAACTCCTCCAAACTTTAAATTTACGCCTGAATATTCTAAAAATGATGGCTTAACTATAGACAATGCAGAAGATGAACCTTTGCCTAGTGATGCTTCAAAAGATGAAAAAAGAGCTTGGAAAAGTGCGTCAGATAAAAATGATGCAGAGTATTTTATCTTTTGTTGTCGCAATGGACTCCAAAAGCGTTTAGTTCATGTGGCACAAGAAAAACATGAAGAGTACAAAGCAAGATTAGAGTTTGAGATGGATGTTATCAACTCTATGAAATTTCCAGGGTATATGCTCATAGTCTGGGATTTCGTAAAAGTCGCCAAAGAGATGGGCATTGCTGTTGGGCCTGGACGTGGATCTGCGGCTGGAAGTTTGGTGGCATACTCTTTAGAGATTACCGACATAGATCCTATCAAGTACGATCTGCTTTTTGAGCGTTTTTTAAATCCTGAACGCGTGAGCATGCCCGATATCGATATGGACTTTATGCAGGCGCGTCGCGGGGAGATCATCGACTATGTGGTGCAAAAATATGGACGAAATCAAGTCGCTCAAATCATCACTTTTGGTTCACTCCTTGCAAAAGGAGTTATCCGAGATGTTGCCAGAGTTCTTGATATGCCTCTTTCTCAAGCGGACAAGATGGCAAAACTTATTCCAGATGAGCTTGGAATTACGCTTAACGGTAAGAGTAAGAAAGGCGAGTTTATAGAAGGTGCATACCAAAAAGAGCCAAAACTCGTAGAGATGATAGAAACAGATGCGCAAGTGGCTCGTGTTTGGGAATTTAGTAAAAAACTTGAAGGACTTAAGAGAAACTCTGGGATGCACGCGGCTGGTGTTGTTATCTCAAATGAGGAACTCTGGAAAAAAACACCTATTTATAAACCATCTGGTGAGGATACTTTTGTTACTCAGTATTCACTCAATTACCTAGAAGATGTTGATCTCATTAAATTCGACTTCTTGGGACTTAAAACTCTCGATGTTATTGATAATGCGATCAAACTCATTAAGTTTCGATATGACAAAGAGATCGACTGGCATGCGATAGATGAAAATGACCAAAAAGTGTATGATATTATTCGCGGCGGTGATACTATTGGGATGTTTCAGATAGAGTCATCAGGTATGCAGGATTTGAACAAACGTCTCAAACCTGATAGCTTTGAGGATTTAGTTGCGGTTTTGGCACTTTACCGTCCAGGACCGATGGAGTCGGGGATGCTTGACAGTTTTATCGAGCGTAAACATGGACGTGAAGCTATCGCTTATACTTTTGATACGATGGAACCGATCCTTAAAAACACTTACGGGGTCATCGTCTACCAAGAACAGGTCATGCAGATTGTTCAGACTATTGGTGGTTTTTCTCTTGGATATTCTGACATTATCCGCCGTGCGATGGGTAAGAAAAAAGATATGTCTGTTTATAACGATGAGTTTGCAAGCGGTGCGGCAAAGCAGGGATATGACTATAAAAGAGCTTCTGAACTCTTTGATCTTATCGAAAAATTTGCCGGATATGGTTTCAATAAATCTCACTCAGCGGCATATGCGATGATCACGTTCCAAACAGCGTGGCTTAAAACTTACTATCCAAATGAGTTTATGGCGGCATTACTTACAAGTGAGAAAGACAATACAGATAAAGTCGTCAAGTACATCGATGAAGTAAAACATATGGGGATTACGCTCTCACCTCCAGATATAAACCATTCTCAGTTAGAGTTCTCAGCGATAACAAAAGATGATCAAGATGTTATTCTCTTTGGACTTGGCGCTATCAAAGGTGTAGGAAGTGCAGCGGTTGTTACGATACTTGAAGTGATTCGAGAGGGCGGAGAGTTCACCACGATGGAGGATTTTGTTAACCGCATCGAGCCTCAAAAGGTAAACAAACGTGTTATAGAATCTGTTATAAAAGCGGGTGGATTTGATAGCTTTGGATTTTCAAGAAAAGCACTATTAGATCAAATAGATTTGCTTGTCGAAACTGCAAAAAAAGCAAGTGATGCGAAGAAAAATGCTATGGGAAGCCTTTTTGGAAATGATGCTGAGATCACAGAGGTGAGACTTGAACTGAAAAACTCTGATGAATATGAACTTAAAGAGATTCTCGAGTTTGAAAAAAATACCCTCGGATTTTATGTTTCAGGGCATCCGCTGGATTCTTACCGTCAAGAGATGGATGAGCTTACATACTCGCTTTCTTCAGAGATAGAAAATATCGGTGATGGCTCAACGGCGATATTTATAGGAAAAGTAGAAGAGATACAAAAGAAGGTCTCTAAAAAAGGCAATGCTTTTGGTATCGTCACTTTGATGGACTTTCATGGCAATATCGAGATGATGCTTTTTTCTGATAAGCTTGAAGAATTACAGACGATGAACCTCGAAGAACCAGTCGCTTTTAAAGTCAAAGTAACCCATACAGAGATGTTTACACGCATAGCCGTTTTAAAAGTGCTCACGCTAAAAGAGGCAAAAAAAGAGTCCAAAAAAGTAAAAACAACTGTTGTAGAAAAACCTCAGGAAATCTTACATGTAAGCATTCATTTGAACTCTGCGACAAAAGAGCTTGAAGAACTTTACACACTTGTAAGACGCCATCCTGGGCGTCGTCCTTTAAAACTTAGTATTGTTTCAAAACTGCAAAATGTACTTATCGACTCGGCTATCGGTGTGGATAATAGTATATTGGAAGAACTACAACTCTTAGAGTTTATCAATATTTTATAGAAGAGGAAATTATTATGATGACAAAAAATGATTTTAATGACGC
This sequence comes from Sulfurimonadaceae bacterium, assembly GCA_036171835.1. Lineage (GTDB taxonomy): Bacteria > Campylobacterota > Campylobacteria > Campylobacterales > Sulfurimonadaceae > Hydrocurvibacter. Next base: position 7,831 of record JAVHRU010000068.1, read on the forward strand.
ACTTTTAGGTTTTTTGGATGCTTCGCCGACACCGTTTCACGCGGTTATAAATATGAGAGGAATGCTTTTTAATGCCGGATTTATTGAACTTGATGAGAAAGAGGATTTTGATCTTATTGCTGGCAATAGTTATTTTCTAGTGAGGGCTGATAGTTCGATTATGGCATTCAATTATTATGAAGGATTTGAGTATATTTTAGTCGGCGCGCATACGGATTCTCCAAATCTAAAGATCAAGCCAAATGCCGAGATCAAAAAAGAGGGTATAACTCAGCTTGGTGTTGAGCCATATGGCGGTGTACTTTTAAATCCTTGGTTTGATAGAGATCTCAGTATTGCAGGGCGTGTAAGTTACAAAAGCGTTGATGCAAAACTCAAATCTGCGATTATCGATATGCAAAAAGCGGTGGCAATCATCCCCTCACTTGCGATCCATCTTGATCGTGATGTCAACATTTCAAAAACTGTTAATGAGCAAAATCATCTTCCTCCGATTATCTCTACATGTAAAGACTTTTCTCTCAAAGATGAACTGACTAAGATGGTAGATGATTGTAAAGAAGTACTCTCTTATGACCTTAGTTTATACGATACTCAGAAAGCTTCTTATATCGGTTTTAACGATGAATTTATCGCAAGTGCAAGACTCGATAATCTTCTAAGCTGTTATGTTGCCCTTATCACGATCTGTTCAACGCAGAAGCCGATGATGATGATCTGTTCTGATCATGAAGAGGTTGGAAGTGTGAGTGTCGCGGGTGCGGGCGGTTCATTTTTGGAAAGTGTGATAGAGAGGATGTTTTTAACTGCTGAGACAAAAGCAAGATTTGCAAGAAGTTCTTTACTGATTTCTACTGATAATGCTCATGCAGTGCATCCAAATTATGCAGATAAACATGAACCTCTCCATGCTCCTAAATTAAATCAGGGAGTCGTGGTTAAAGTAAACTCAAATCAGCGTTATGCATCAAATTCTGAAACAATAGCAAGATTTTTAGATGCGGCTTCAAGAGTGGGTGAGCCAACTCAGATGTTTGTTACAAGAAGTGATATTGCATGCGGTTCGACTATCGGACCCATGACTGCGGCAAAGATTGGTATCGATACCGTTGATGTTGGCGTGCCGACATACGCAATGCATTCCATTCGAGAAAGTGCGGGAAGTGACGATGCCTACAGCTTATATAAAATTCTGCTTGAGATTTAGATGATAACGCAAGAAGAACTTCAGCACTTAATCGAGCAAACTTATAAGATAGAAAGTAATTTTGGGGAGTTAAAAGATTCCTACAGACATCTTCAAGACACGATAGAAAAAGTCGTGGAGTTTTTGCCAAATGCGATCTGGATACTTGAAAACGATGGCAAAGTTTTTTTGCAAAACTCTCAAGCCAAAGAGCTCTCTGAAATTTTAGTAATACTCAGGCTTGATGAAAATGACTATGAAATTAACTTTAAAGAGAACTCTTATCTTGTACGCATCAGTAATTATCAGGATAAATATCTTATTAGTGCGACAGATATCACTGAGCAAAAGCGTAAAGAAAACCTCGCGACTATGGGACAGATGGCAGCCCATCTCTCACATGAGATACGCAATCCTATCGGCTCTATCGCTTTACTTGCTTCGACACTGAAAAAACGCGTCAAACCTGAAAATGTCACTATTGTCACGGAGATAGAAAAATCAATCTTTCGAATAGAGCGGATCATCAAAGCGACTTTGATGTTTTCTAAGGGTGTTTCTGCCGAGAATAAACCTCTGCATTGGAGAGAGATACAAGCAGGATTAATAGATATAACAAGCTATTACAGCTATTCAAAAGAGATAGAGTTTCGTTTTTTAGAGGAAGATTTTATTTTGCATGGGGATTTTGATCTTCTTTTGATGATGTTTTCAAACTTTCTTATCAATGCCATCGATGCCATCGAACTCGATGATGAAGATGAGGGGATCGTTGAGTTTAGTTATAAACAAGACGGGGAATTTCATCATTTTTATATCTATGATTCGGGTGTACCTATTGAGAATGAAAAAGCCCTTTTTGAGGCATTTAAGAGTACAAAAGTTAAAGGCAACGGTCTTGGGCTTATACTCTCAAAACAGATAGCCACTGCTCACGATGGAGATGTTTTCTTGAGTGATGGTGATAAAAAGATATTCGAGATCAAAATAAAGATATAGGAGAAACTCATGTTTAGTGTCAATAGTTTTTATACGCCAAACTCCTCCTACAAAGAGCTACTAAAGCCCTATTTAGATGAAAATATCTCTTCACAGCTGATTCAAGTATTTACGCATAAGTGCGACAAAAACTTTATAAACTCTCTATTGCAGGAGTTAAAGGATTTTATGCCCGATGCCGTGATCATAGGTTCGACTACAGACGGCGAGATACTCGGCTCCTCCGTCTATACGGCAACAACGGTACTCTCATTTACATTTTTTGAAAAAACTCATATCAGGTCTTATCGCTCTTCTTCTGAAATGAAAAATAGGGACAGTTTTCAAAACGGTGCAGAACTTGCAAAATCGATAGTCTTAGATGACACAAAAGCCGTAATAAGCTTTGCTGATGGCTTACATATCAATGCCGATGAGTTTTTACATGGGTTTTCTTCGGTGCATAAAGACATTATAATATCGGGTGGCTTGGCAGGTGATAATGCCTCTTTTCGCGGTACTTATGTCTTTACAAATGAGGGCATCGTTGAACATGGCGTAGTCGCAGTCGCACTTGATGGAAAAGATCTTAATGTTGTGACAGATTTTAGTTTTGGATGGATGCCTATCGGCAAAAAGATGCTGGTAACAAGCTCTGAAAAAAACCATGTGTATACGATAGACAATCAACCGGCCGCTGAAGTTTATAGCAGATACTTAGGAGAGGAAGCGGGTAAAACACTTCCTGCAATCGGTATAGAGTTCCCACTTATTATCCATGAAGGTGGATACAATTATGCTAGAGCTGTTTTAGCAAAAGAGCCAGATGGCTCATTGCTATTTGCTGGAAATATTCCCGAGGGTACTTACGTTCACTTTGGAGTCGGTGAAGTCAATGAGATTTTACTGCAGTCACATCATCTCTTAGATGAGATGAATAGCTATCCTCTTGAGTCTCTATTCTCCTATTCCTGTATGGCGCGCAGAAGGTTTTTAAATAAAAATGCTTCTTTAGAATTTGAAGCACTCAGCAAGATCGCGCCTGTTGCCGGTTTTTGTACCTATGGAGAGTTTTTCCATAAAAATGGCACAAATTACCTCTTTAACCAAACTACGACGATCATCGGGATGTGGGAAAATAACTCCTTACATGTAAAGGAAAAACCTAAAAGGCTAAAGTCTTCAAAAGAATATTCTCTCAATACTCTGGGCACACTCAAAGCATTGACACATCTTATCAATGTTGTTACAAATGAACTCTCTGATGCAAATGAGAGGATCGAAGAAAAATCTAGGATCATGCTTGCACAGTCGAGGCATAGTGCTATGGGAGAGATGGTTGGAAATATTGCGCATCAATGGAGACAGCCTCTCAATGCCTTAGCCCTAACGATTCAAAATCTTGAGGATGCCTATGAATATGGAGAAGTTGATCAGGAATATATCAGTGATATGGTCAAAAAATCGATGTTTAAAATTAATTATATGTCCAATACCATTGATGATTTTCGCAGTTTTTTACGCCCAAGCAAGTTAAATGACACTTTTACGTTTGAGATGATTTGGCAAAGAATTTTGATTCTTCTTAAAGGCTCATTGAGCAGTCATCATATAGAATATAAGTTTGATAATAGATATTCTGGAAAGATACAAGGTAGCGAAAATGAGTTTGTGCAAGTCATTATTAATCTTGTCAATAATGCAAAAGATGCTTTACTGATGAATGATATTAAAGAAAAAAAGATCAGATTAACAGCATACGAGGATGAAAACTGCATTTTTGTAAAGATCTGCGACAATGCAGGAGGGGTATCCGAGGAGATCAAAGACCAGATTTTTGAGCCCTATTTTACGACTAAGACCCTTATGAACGGAAGCGGATTGGGACTCTATATGTCGAAAATGATTATTGAGCAAAGAATGCATGGAAAAATATATGTTAAAAATAACGCTGAGGGAGCTTGCTTTATTTTGCAGTTTCCTAAAAGCCAAGAGGAGTTCAAGTTATGAAAAAAAATAGATTTGATATCTCAGTTCTTATCGTTGAAGATGAAGTGGATGTACTTGAACAGCTTCTAAGTATTATTGGCAGACGAGTAAAGCAGACATTTGGAGCCAAAAATGGGGGAGAGGCTTTGGAAATCTTTAACAAAGAATCTATTGATCTCATCTTAAGTGATATCGATATGCCGTTGATGGATGGTCTGGATCTGTTAAAAAAGATACGCGAAGAAAATAAAGAGATCCCATTTATCATGTCCACAGGACTTAAAAATCTGGATGTACTATCGACTGCTATCGAGTATGGAATTAGCTCTTTCTTGCCCAAACCTGTACAAAAAGAGACTCTGCTTAAAAAACTCGAAGAGATTGCCTTAATAGTGGAATCCAGAAACAAAAGAGAGGAACTTTTACGATTAAAAAGTGATTTTATTGCCAATATGAGTCATGAAATACGTACACCGATGAATGCGATTATCGGTTTTAACACACTTTTAAAAACTACAGATCTGAATGAAAAACAAAAAAAATATGTAGGAATCATAGACAACAGTACAGATACTCTTTTGTCAATAGTTGATGATATTCTTGATTTTTCAAAACTTGAAGCAAAAAAAATGGATCTAAATCTTGTAAGCGTTAATTTTGAAAAAGAGCTTGAAAGTATCGTAGAGCTTTTTCATGCCACAGCAGATGAAAAAAATATAACGCTTACATTAAAAGTAGATATAGGTTCTAACCTGTGCTTGTGCATCGATATTTTTAGGTTTAGACAGATCATTTCAAATCTGATATCCAATGCTATTAAGTTCACTGATAAATGCGGAACTATTTTAGTTTATATACAAATAGTAGAGCAAAAAGCGGATATTTTATCTTTACATGTAGGTGTGAAAGATAATGGTATTGGAGTTGAAAAAGAGAAACAAAAACATATTTTTGAAGCGTTTGCTCAGGCTGATGATTCTACGACTAGAAAATTTGGTGGTACTGGGTTGGGTCTTAGTATCTGCTCAAGTCTAGTGAAGCTTATGGGCGGTATTTTATCTCTAAAATCGAAAGAGAATGAAGGCAGTGATTTTTTCTTTACTTTAGATCTTAAAATCTGTCAAGAAAAAGATATATCTGAGCCTCAAACGGATAAAAATCATAAGTTCAATAAGTGTTATAGCGCAAACATACTTGTCGCTGAGGATAATGAGCTCAATAGTGAATTTATATCTGAACTATTAAATCTTTACAAGATACAATGCCACATTGTAGATAATGGAAAAAAAGCTGTCGAAGAGTTATATAAAGAGAAATATGATCTTATATTAATGGATATTAATATGCCGATTATGGGTGGAATCGATGCACTCAAGACGATAAGAGAACTCGGTTATACAATGCCTGTTATCGCACTGACCGCAAGTTCAATGTATGGAGATAGAGAAAAATATCTACAAGAGGGATTTGATGAATATATTTCAAAACCTATTGATATCAATGAACTTGAAAAAGTTTTTGATCTTTACCTGAAAAAATCTGAGTTTGTTATGCAAGAAAAAGAAGAAATAGAAGTACATGCTAAAACAGAGATAAAAAGTTATATCGATATACAGCAACTTAAAAATGACTTTGCCTTTTCGAAAGGACTCTTTGAAAGATTGTTAAAACTATTTGTCCAAAACTATCCAAAATATATGAAAAATCTTCAAGATGCAATAGAGCAAAAAGATTATAAAGAGATATATCAATGGGCACATACGCTCAAAGGTTCGGCGGCAAATCTCAAGATGGAACTTATCAAAGAACTTTCAAAAGAGATAGAAAATGCAGGATCAAAAGAGGAATCGATCGATTATGAAACAAAGTTTGGGGAACTTTCATTAGTTTTGAAGTTGATAGATCAAGAGATACAAGATGCACTTAAAAACAGCGACTCTTTATGATTCTAGATTGTAAAGCAAAAAGTTCCTCAACTATTTTAGCATACTTTGAAAAGAACACATTACAAGAGAGTGAGACCTTAGAACTTGAACTACTCGACTCTGATATAGAGAAGATAGGCTACAAAGCGTTTATAGACCTAGCACAGCTCTTTTTTATGAAGATGCTAACACCTTTGGTAAAAGATGATGAAATCACCGTTCTGCGCTTTTATAAGCTCCATCAAGAGACTTCGTTTCATAAAGCTGAGCAAAGCTGCGAAAAATATGGCGTAGAAAGTGAGTTTTTCAAGATCGATAAAACATCGCAGTTTAGTTTTTTATATCATTACAAAGAAGCCCTGAAATTTGTCAATATCAAAGAAAAAACGAGAGTTTTAAATCTTGGTATTAACAAAGCAGATGAGTTTGCAGTGATAAAAAATATGCTTACATGTAAGGAGTTTGAGGAAAAAGAGTTTGTCGGTATCGATTATTCTGCTTCAGCTATAAAATATGCAAAAGAGAACTTTGCCTATGCAAATGTAGAATTTATTACGCATGATATTAATGCTTTAGATGAACTTGATCTCGGACGTTTTGATTTGATTATTTCGATCGGAACACTTCAAAGCAGCAGTATAGATTTTAATCTGATGTTTATGAATCTCTATCAAAACTATCTTGTTAAAGGTGGTTCTATCATACTAGGATTTCCAAATTGCAGGTGGATTGATGGCGAAATGATCTATGGCGCGAAAGCTCCAAACTATAAATTTAGTGAGATGAGTTTAGTGCTTAAAGATATTCATTTTTGTAAAAAATATTTGCAGCAAAAAAAATGCAGAGTGGTTGTAACGGGGAAGGATTATCTTTTCTTGAGTGCGAGAAAAATTGGTGAAAATAAGTAGAAAAAGTTCTACTTATCAAACATCAAAGAGCCGATGCGAACCATATTTGAGCCGCATTTTATAGCTAGTTCAAAATCCCCACTCATACCCATAGAACAGATGCTTGCATCTTCAAGTTGTGTATAAATTTTATGTGTCGTCTCAAAGCTTTTTTGAATGATATCTCTATCTTCAGTATGAGCACCGATACTCATAACACCTTTGAGGTTTATATGCTTACATATAGAGCGAATCTTATTGTATGTGTCGATGACATTTTCAGGTAGTACGCCCGATTTTGATTCTTCATATGCTGAATTTATCTGGAGCAGGGCATCCATTTTAGTACCGTTTACTTCTAAGCGTTTATCGAGTTCAAGAGCAAGTTCTAAAGAGTCAAGTGACTGAAAAAGAAAAGGATTGACTTTGATAAGATGATTTATCTTATTTTTTTGTAAGTTACCTATAAAATGCCATTCTAGTGGAAGTTCATCAAGCTCCTCTACTTTTTTTTCAAGGTCTTGGACTTTGTTTTCTCCAAAGGCACGCTGACCTATTTCATATAAGGCTTTTATCTCTTGTGAAGTCGAGTATTTACTCACTGCAACTATTTTTACTATATGGTGTGCGCTTACAGTCAGTCTTGCTTTTTCAACTCTATCGATGATGGAATCTATATGAAGTTTGTATTGTAATTGTGTCATTTTTTATCCTGTTATCAATCTGTTAATATCGTTGTAAAGACCAAGTCCCATCAAACCAAATAGTACGACCCAGCCAGCGACGGTCAAACGAACAAGCATCGCTTCACTCGGAGCGCGCCTGACTATAAGCTCATAAAGATTGAACATGATATGTCCACCATCGAGTGCGGGAATTGGAAAGAGGTTTAAAACACCTAAATTCACAGAAATAAGTGCGGCAAAAAAGAGCACTGCCATCCATCCTTGCGCCGTTGCATCTGAAGTGATCTTCATGATAGAGATTACTCCTCCCATCTCTTTAGCGGGAACATCACCCGTAATGAGCTTTTCTACACCTTGAAATATCATCGTCGAGGCAAACACCGTCTGTTCTGTTGCAAAGTTTACAATAGCAAATGGTGTTAAAGATAGTGGATGTGTTACTCCCGCACTACCGACACCAATCATCGGTTTGTAGATATCTTCGTTGAACATACTTTTTGTTTTTGTAAGCTTTGGAGTGAGGCTTACATGTAAGCTCTGCTTCTCTCTTAAAAGAGTTAAATCAAGTGTTTCACCTTTGTTCGCGGCAATGATGTCAGACATCTCTTTCCACGTGGTGATAGACACGCCATTGATGGTTGTAATAGTATCATTTGATTTGAGTCCTGCAAGTGAAGCAGCAGAAGAGGGTGCTATCCCTCCAAGAACTGGAGATAAAATCCCTGGAGAGCCAAGTGCGATAAAGATATATAAAATAAATGCCAAAATAAAGTTTGCAGCAGGGCCAGCAAGTAAAATCATAATTCTTTGAAATGGTGTTTTGGAATTATAACTGTCTTTGTCGTTGCTCATTTGTGTAGGATCAGAATCATCTTGACCCTTCATCTTTACATAACCGCCAAGAGGAACCATTGCAATTTGCCATTGAGTGTTAAACATACGAAATGAGGCAATTTTCTTTCCAAAACCTATGCTAAACACTTCGATATAAACGCCGAAAAATTTGGCGACACTGTAATGGCCCAGTTCGTGAAAAAATATCAGTACCGATAAAACGAGTAATGCGACTAACCAACTCATGATTTACTTCCTTTTAGTATGGCAGATCTAAAGCTCCAAACATATTCACCGCCTGAGTAGATTGTAAGTGCTACCGCTAACCATAAAAGCGGTATTGCAAATGGCCAATGCATCAACATAAAACCGATGGCGATCATTTGAGAAACAGTTTTTACTTTTCCTGCAAATGATGCCTTGACACTGATGTTTTCACTCACGGCAACTGTGCGAAGAGCGGTGATAAACAGCTCTCGGATGATGATAATATAGATAGCCCAAACAGAAGCTTCACCACTCATCATAAGCCCTAAAAATGCCGCGATTGTAAGCATCTTATCCGCAAGTGGATCGATGATGGCACCTAGAATCGTGGATTGGTTCCATTCTCTAGCAATATAACCGTCAAAAAAGTCTGTCACAGAAGCGAGAACAAAGAGCAAAGCAGCTGCGTAATAGTTCCAACTGATATCAAATCCATTATCTGTAAAAATTGCAGGATTTAAGATCACCCAAAACATAATCGGAGCGATTAAAATTCGTAAAGAGGCTAAAAGATTTGGTAGATTTAACAAAAAAGTCCTTGTCTGTTTTAATCACGCATTCTAGCCTTTTCTTACTTATTTGGACTTGATTTTTTTAAATCAATGTTTCTTTTAATGAAAGTTTGATAGGATGTCGAAATTATAAAAATCGAGGATACTATATGAAAAAACTATTAATAAGTTTAAGCTTATTGGGTGCTATTGGACTCCAAGCAAGTGAGGATATTCCTTTAACTATGAAAAATATGAGAGATGGAATGATTCTTATACAAGATGGATTTTTATATAATGATAAAGAATCAATCTTAAGTGGCATTCAAAAGATTCAACAAGCAAACAGTATATTTAAAGATGCTAAATGTGCGGAAGCTATTTTACCTTCGGAAAAGAAAAAATATGCAACGATCGCTTATATAAGTGCAAAAAATTTAAATATGTATCTAATTAAAATGAAAGATTTTATTGATGAAAACAGCACTGTAAATGCTGCAGATGCTTATTCTGGTGTTATTCACAGTTGTACACATTGTCACGCTATTACAAGAGGCTGGTAGCCTTTTGTTTTTTATTGGAAAGTTGTTCCACCATCGATAACGATAGTTTGACCTGTCATCCATGAAGATGCGTCTGAACATAAAAACATACATGCACCGCTGAGATCCTCAGCTTCACCCATTCTGCTAAGTGGTGAACGTCTTACTACTTCCTCTTTCACTTCTTCATAATTTGGAAATGCTTTTAATGCGTCTGTATCGATTGGACCACCACTGACTGCATTAACACGGATCCCTTTTTCACCAAGTTCAGCTGCTGCGTAACGTACCATTGCTTCAACTGCTGCTTTGTTTGTTCCATGACCTGCATAGTTTGGAGTATAAACCAAGTTGCCAGTAGAACTCATACTGATGATGCTTCCACCACCCACTTTTTCCATACGTTTTGCCGCTTCTTGCGCGCCAACAACAAAAGCATCAACTGTTGCGATATAGATATTGTTTAAGCCTTTTGGTTTAAGACGCATAAATGGACCAAATCCACCGACAACGGCGCGACCTGAAATGATTGCATTGGAGATGAAAAAGTCAAGACGGTCAAAATCAGCATCAAAAAGTGTATAAACATCTTTATATGTATCAGGCTCTAAAATATTAAGCAAATATGCTCTCGCTTTAATACCATATTTTGCTTCAATATCTGCGACGATCTCATTTGCAGTATCTGCACTTGAAGCATAGGTAAATGCAACATCACACCCTTGTGCAGCGAAAGCGTAAACGATAGCTTTTCCGATTCCACGAGTTCCACCACTTATAAATAGAGTCTTTCCATTCATCATTACAATCCTTTAATCGTATAGTTTTTCATAACAGCTTCTAGTTTTTTCAAATTCTCAGCACTTGGAGGAACAAGAGGCAGTCTATATTCAAGTGTATCGATGAGTCCTGCTACATACATAGCTGCTTTTATCATGATTGGATTTGATTCTATAAAGAGCACTTTGTTGATAGGGTAAAGCATATCATTAATCGCCTTTGCACCTGCATAGTCGCCACCGAGTGCGAGTCTAACAAGTTCGCTTTTGAGATCTGGAAGTAAGTTACTTGTCACAGAAGTGATACCCGCTCCACCGTTTGCTAAAATAGGGTAGTCTATAGCATCATCACCACTGAAAACTTTAAGATCAGGTCTGCGTGAAAGGAGTTCTATCGTTCTTTCGATACTTCCGGTTGCTTCTTTAATCCCATAAATATTTGGCACATCATCAAAAAGTCTTATCACTGTATCTGCTAAGATATCTACACCCGTACGTCCTGGAACATTGTAAAGCATAAATGGCATATCAGGCACTGACTCTGCTATAGCTTTATAGTGTTGATAAAGTCCTTCTTGAGAAGGTTTGACATAGTAAGGAGCAACTGAAAAGATAGCATCTACGCCGCATTCTTGCGCCATTTTTGCTGTTTGTATCGCTTCAGCTGTTGCGTTACTTCCAGCACCTGCGAGGACTTTGGCATTTGTACCACGACAGACTTCTACGGCAATCTCCATACATCTTCTGTCTTCATCATGAGTAAGAGTAGCACTCTCTCCCGTAGTTCCAACAGGACAAACTGCCTCAATGCCGTTGTCGATTTGACGTTGTATTAATTTTGCATAAGAGCTCTCATCAAGTTTTCCATTTTTAAATGGAGTGATGAGTGCGGTTGTTGAACCGGTGACTAGTTTCATACTATTTGTCCTCTTTAGGTTTTTTTCTCAAAATAACAGTTGTTGATTTTGAAAAATCAAAATATTTTTTTGCTGCTGTTTGGATATCTTCAAGCGTTAACTTGTTGATAGACTCTTCATAATGCTCTAAAGGCGCTATATCTCCACGTGCAAGATAACTTCCAAAAAGATCTGCAACAGATGTTGAGCTCTCTAGTGAATAGATAAATTCAGATTTTGTATTGATTTTTACTTTATCAAGCTCGGCTTGTGAAACTTGTGAGTTTACAAGAAGTGCAATCTGTGCTTTGATCTCATTTTCAACATCTTCAGCTTTTACCCCTGGATTACATGAAGCCAAGAAAAGGAATACTCCTGGATCTTTGTTTTCCATATTGTACGCAAAGATTTGATTGACTAGATGTTTTTTATCTACAAGATCACTATAAAGTCTACTGCTTTTTCCATCGCTTAAAAGTCCGCTGATTGCTGAGAGTTTTACCTGATCGGGATTTTGAAAATTTGGTATATGAAATGCGATAGCGACCATTTCAACTTCACTTTCTTTATAAATAGTAACTCTCTTCGGTCCATCTTGCTCAGGTTCAATAAACTTTACATCAGGAATAGGAAGTTCATTTTTGATAAGTTCAAACTCTTTTTGAGCACTTTTGAAAACCTCTTTAGGATCTACATCACCAGTGACGATGAGAATAGCATTTTTTGGTTGATAATAAGTCTTATGAAACTCTTGAATATCTTTGAGTGTCCATGTCTGAATATCGTTCATAAAACCGATCGGTGTCCAATGGTAAGGATGGTAAACATAAGTATTATTAAAGAGTTTAAAATAAAGATAACCCATAGGTGAGTTGTCAGTTCTCCAACGTCTCTCTTCTGCTACGACTTTACGTTCTGGTTGGAACTCATCATCTTTGAGGTTGAGATTTTTCATCAGTTCTGCAAAAAGAGAGAGCGATTTATCAAGATTTTGAGTACTTGATTTTATATAGTAATGTGTATAATCAAATCCAGTCGATGCGTTGTTGAGACCGCCAATACTTTTAACCTCTTTATCAAACTCGCCAGCTGTAAGGTTTTTTGTAGATTTGAAGTTCATGTGCTCAAGCATATGAGCGATACCTGTTTTACCCATTACTTCATTTCTGCTTCCAACTTTATAAAAAATATCAGTTGAGATGACATTCGAGTTATTATGCATTGGGATGACAACTATCTGTAAGCCATTTTCTAATGTTAAAGTTTCATATCCGGGGAGTGATGATATTTTATTTTTTTGATTCACTGTACTCTCTTTTATTTCTGTTTTTTTATTATTTTTCAAAACATAACCGATACCCATAGTGATGAGTAAAACTGTAATGATCGCCGCTATTGTTTTCATCTTCGATTTGCACCGATAGCTTGGGTGATATTTGTGTAACCATCTTCTTGGATAAGATCGATAAGTTCAAGATTGATATCTCGTATCATATCTGGACCACCAAAAACCAGACCTGTATATATCTGTACTAAAGATGCACCCGCTTTGATACGTTTATATGCTTCATGTGCAGAATCGATTCCGCCAACAGAGATAAGGGTAGTTTTGCCATAAAGTTCCCCAGCAATAGCCTCAAAGATCTCAAAACTTTTTTGTTTTAAAACAGCTCCACTGAGTCCGCCTATTTTTTCAGGATGAGGAACTAATGAATAATCAATAGTCGTGTTAGTAGCAATAATCCCATCAGCACCTTTTTCAACAGCAAGAGATGTAAGGTTAACTGCTTGCTGGGTGCTCATATCAGGCGCGATTTTAAGAAGTATAGGCTTCTCTGTAATCTCTTTCGCTTCATAAAAAAGTGCAGTTATAAACTCTTCATTTTGCAAATCACGAAGTCCTGGAGTATTTGGAGAGGAAATATTGATAACGATATAATCTCCAAGCTCATGAAGTCCACGAATAAGTTTTGTGTAATCACTCAGCGCATCTTTTTCAGATGTTGTTTTATTTTTTCCGATATTGACACCGATAGGCGTAGAAAAAGGGTATCTTTTTTGAAGTCTTTTCTGTACTTTTAAAAGACCTTCATTGTTAAAACCCATCGCATTTTGAAGTGTTTCTTCATCTATGTGACGAAACATTCTCGGTTTAGGATTGCCGCCTTGAGCTCTTGGCGTGATGGTTCCTATCTCGGTATATCCAAATCCGAGTATTTGAACTCCACGGATCATAGTTGCATTTTTATCAAATCCAGCACCAAGACCTATCGGATTTAAAAAATCAACTCCAAAAAGTTTTTGTTGTAAAACTGGACTTGTGATAAAATGATCGTTTAAAAAGCCGTTAAAAATGTTAGGACAGATGTTTGGGGTTCTTAAACAAAACTCAGCGAGATGGTGTGCGTTCTCAGGATCAAGCTTAAAAAGCCATTGCTTCAAATTATCGTAATCTATCATTTTATTAGTCACCCATCATGTTTAAAAGTCTGTCATTATACAAAAAGAAAGGTAAACTATCCCTTACATGGTAAAGTGTCGTTTTTAAACCCTTTCCCAAAATGTGCCTTGTGGAGTGTCCATGATTGTTATGCCATAGCTTAAAATCTGATCTCTTAAACTATCAGAAGTTGCAAAATCTTTTGCTTTTTTGGCTTCATTTCTTTCTTCTATAAGCTCTTTTATCTTCTCTTTTGTATCTTTATCAACACCTGTTTGAAAATACTCAAACGGATTTTTAATCCCAAAACCTAAAAGCTCTTCGATATATGCCATATCTATAACAGCTTCACGTTTAAGCTCTTTGTGTTTTCCTGCCGTGTCAAGTGTTTCATTGACCGTCGAGATCATCTCATCTATTGCAGAGAGCGCAGTTGAGACGTTGAGATCATCTTTAAGTGCGTCAAGTAGTTTGGTTTTAAAAGCTGTTTGCATATCAGAGTGGACTTCCAAACCAAAGAGACGTTTTTTTAAGCGATACAACTTATCAAGGCGTTTTTTTGATGCTAAAAGATCCTCTTCATTAAAGTTAAAATTACTTCTGTAATGAGTTGAAAGCAGATAAAAACGAAGTACTTCTCCATCATAAACTTTAAGAGCATCTTTGATGAAAAAACTGTTTCCAAGACTTTTGCTCATCTTTTCGCCGTCAATGTTTACAAAACCATTATGCATCCAATACGCCGCGATCTCGTGGTTTGTAGAACATCGTGTTTGTGCCGCTTCGTTTTCATGGTGAGGAAAGAGCAAGTCAGCTCCGCCGCCGTGAATATCTATGGCGTATTTGCCAACATCTTTACATGTAAGGTGTTTTTCTATCATCGCAGAACACTCCAAATGCCATCCCGGACGACCTTTGCCAAAGGGAGAATCAAAACTAACATCTCCATCAGCTACACTTTTCCAAAGAGCAAAATCAGCGCTGTTTTTTTTCTCATCTGAGTTTAAAACTCTATTTTGTTTTTCATCTTCGTTTTGAACTCTGTGAGAGATACTGAGATACTTAGTGTCGCTTGCCGTATCAAAATAGATATCGCCATTTTTTATTTGATAGGCATGTCCACGATCAAGCAAATTTTGTATCATAAGAAACATCGCATCAAGCGATTCTGTGGCTTTTGGCTCGATGTCTGGTCTTTGAATACCAAGATGCGCCATATCTGCGTGATACGCCTCTGTATATTTGTCTGTGATCTCTTTGATACTCACGCCAAGCTCAGTTGCTTTTTTGATGATCTTATCATCAATATCTGTAATATTTCTTGCGTATTTGACGTTATAACCCTCAGCTCTTAAAACACGAGAAAGAAGGTCAAATACAAGGGCACTTTTTGCGTGTCCGAGATGCGCGTCATCATAAACTGTAGGGCCACAGACATACAGAGAAACTTCATTTTTTTTAAGAGAGACAAACTCCCTTTTTATCTTTTGAACACTATCAAAAATGTACATGTATAAACTCCTTAAGTAGTAACAATAAAATAGTCAAAACAACGGATCCACCAAGTAAATATAGAGCATGTTTTGTCAGAAAAATATTTAAAAATGGTTTTGCTCCAAAAACTCGAAGCGTCAAAATAAAACTTACGATTCCGCTGATAGTCGTTCCAAGCGCAAGTCCGACAACACCCAAATATGAAACAAAAGTGACAGAAAATATAATATCTGCCGTGAGAGAAAAGGTTGTGATTTTTGCGGCTTTCATCTGTTGTTGTTTGGCATACAACCACAGAGAAAAGAGTTTAGTTAAACCAAATGGCAGCAAACCAATCATATACATCTTGAGTACCATAGAGGTGGTCGCAGCATCTTGGCTAGTAAATGCGCCACGCTGAAAAAGTGTTTTGATAATCTCATCTGCAAGAACCCAGCCAAAAAGTGTACTAAAAGTTAATATGTATGCTAAAAACCAAAAAGCTTTTCGCATATATTCATGTGCTCTTTTTTCATCATCATTTTTTAATAATCTCGAAATTCGAGGAAAAATAGCGATGGATGTTGCAATAGCAAAAAGTGCGAGCGGAAGCTGAAAAATACGGTTTGCATAGTAAAGATAACTGATCGACCCACTTACTAAAAATGATGCAAGCCAAGTATCTAAAAAGGATGAAAACTGTGCACCAGAATTTCCCCAAACAGCAGGGATGAATTGTTTACGAAACAGCTTGGTTTCTTGCTTTACATGTAAGGATTTTCTTTTAAAATACTTAAGTCCGCCAAGAAGCATCTTTGAAAATCCGAGTCGATGAATCGCCCAGATATGCACAAGAAGTTGAAGCGCTCCACCTGCGATCACGCCCCAGCTAAGATAATAAACTATAATACTTTGAGATGACCCTTTTGAAAGATAAAGTGCGGCAATAAGAGTGATATTTAAAAGTCCTGTGGAAAATGCTGTAACGCCAAAATAGTGTTTGTATTGCAAGAGTGTACTAAAAAATGTGACGGCAAAGATAAGCGGCAGATAGTAAAAATTGATTGCTACATAAGGAGCGGCGATAGCAATGGTTTTTTCATCAAAACCTACAGCCAGCATTTTTGTGGCAAAACTCGAAAAAATGGTCACCAAAAATGAAAGAAGCAAAATGATAGAGAGAAAAATTACAAAAATATGCACAGAAAAAAGGCTTTTTTTTGTTGAACGTGTAAAGGATGGCAAAAATACTTGTGTAAAAGCACCCTCGGCAAAAATCCTGCGAAAGAGATTTGGAAGTTTGAATGCTATGAAAAAAATATCACTGTAAATATTAGCTCCCAGAATTGAAGCGGTGAGAAGGTCTCGTATAAAACCGAGAACTCTTGAAAAAAGTATCCCAAATCCGTTGGTAAAAATTGCTTTAAACATAGTATTCTTTAATTTTTTTGTGAATTTTACAATAGTTTAACAAATAAGATACTAAAATAAAACTCCTTAAACACAAAGCGAGAAGATTATGGCATTTTTTGGTTCTAACAAAGAGAGTGATACTAAGCAAAAGGTTATCCGCCCCATTGTAGTAAGAACGGATAATGTTGCCAAAGAGCTTATAAATATTGCGTCTTCCAACAGAGTTGATCTCGCAACTTTGGATTTTAATATATTAGAAATGCAGACATTAACGCGTAAAAAATCTTCTTCTAACAATGAGTTATTTAATGAGATCACTTCGACCCAATTAAAAGAGCTTAGTCATGATACTTTGCTACTGAGTCCTGACTTTGAGATTAAACAAACTTATGAGATAGAAGTTTTTACAAGAAAACCAAGATCTGCATATGATAGATTGGCGTTTTCTATAGGTGTCAATGCAACAATGTGTAAGGTTTTTTTAACGCTAAAGCAGGGTTCTAGCGTACCATTTGTTGAAACTTTTACTGAAGATTTTTTAGAACTTGTAAACAAAAAAAAGATCCGTGCAAATCTTTTGGTTGGACTTTTTGATGAGATGATGGTTGATGTAGCGGCGAAGCTTAACGCGAGTATGATTGTAGCTAAGGGACTGGAATTTGATAAAAATGAGATTCACATTGTCGCACAGGGAGTTGAGCCAGAACCGACTATCAATGATGCAATCATATTGCATTTTAAAGAAAAAAGTGAGAAAGAAGATCCAAATAAAGTTGATTATTCAAAAAGAAATTATGTCATCAGTGTCGTTAAAGATGAGCTGCTTATAGAATATATCAAGCCTAAAAAAGGGAGTTCTGGCCGGAACTGCAGGGGCGAGTTTCTTTTAGCAAAAGAACCTGTAATTACCAATGAACCGACTTTTAAAGTAAGTGAGAAGATATCTGTAATTGATACTCTAGAGAGTGTGCAGTATAAAGCGATAGAAAATGGCTATATTGTCTTTGAAAATGACACCTATGATATCCGTGATGAACTTGATCTTAAAGAAATTAGTTTTAAATCAACAGGCTCTATCGAGACAAAGCTTGATGCTGATGTGAGTTTAAAAGTTAAAGAGAGCGATATTTTTAAAGACGCTGTTGGTATGGGTATGGACGTGGAAGTAAGTGAGATCGACGTTGAGGGTAATGTAGGTCCCCATGCCAGGGTACATGCTAAAAAAGCTAACATCGATGGGCAAACACATAAAACCTCTTACGTAGAAGCTGATGAACTTTCCATCAATGTCCATAAAGGTGAAGCGCGTGGAACCAAAGTGCATATCACAAGGCTTGAACAGGGTAGTGTAGTCGCAAATGTTGTCAATATTGCTCAGGCTATAGGCGGCAATGTCAAGGCAAAAGATATAACTATTGATCTTCTAGGCTCTCACGTCAACATTACTGCAAGCCAGCTTATAGAGATTAAAAAGATGCAAGGGAGTGAAAACAAATTTATTATCGATCCACTGGCAATCGAATCGATGAATGAGCATGTTGATAACAAAGAGCAAGAACTTGCAGTGCTTGATGAGAGACTAAGATTTTTGAAAAAAGAGATAGAAAAATATACAACTGTTCTTAAAAACAATGAAAGTAGTTTTATTGAAGTGAAAAAAAAGCTTATTCACTACCAAAAAAACAATATTACGATGCCTCCTGCTTTTGTAAAGTCGTTTAAGCAATATCAGAAAATGCAACAAAATCTCACAGATCTTGTAAGAGAAGAGACTGAGAAAAAAGACAGTAGAGATAAAATAAATCTAGCTATCCATACTGTACAAGAAGATATCTATCATGCAAGAGTAATCAACAGAGACAGATGGGTCGGCTACAATGAAATACGTTTTAAGCTCATAGATCCGCCGATGGATATTGTCTACACACCTCGAGAAGGCTCTTTAGATAAAATATTTGCTCTAGTAAAAACGGAAGATGATGAGTACCTTATCAAGGCGGTAAAAGAATGATAGTCGGAGTTGAAGGCGTTATCGAATATAAAGATCCAAGTGTCGTACATGTAAACGTAAACGGTATTGTTTATGAAGTATTTATCTCTTTGCAGAGCTATTCAGCGTTGCAAAAAGAGAGAGTGAAACTTTTTACTTCGCATATCATCCGTGAAGATGCCCAGCTTCTGTATGGGTTTATGGAGAAATCTGAAAAAGTGCTTTTTGAACGTCTTATTAAGATCAACGGTGTCGGTCCAAAGGTTGCTATGGCTATCTGTTCGACCTTTACGCCATCAGGCTTTGCAGCCATCATCAACAACGGCGATATCAACGGACTGAAAAAAGTTCCGGGAATCGGTCCAAAAAATGCAGGGCGTATCTTGGTAGAACTCAGCGGTTTTGATACAATTCTGATCTCAAATGATTCTGTCATAGATTCGACTGCGATAAGTGATGCAACACTGGCGTTGGAAAGTTTGGGATTTAAAAAAGATCAGATCTTAAAAGTGTTAAGTAGTTGTACGAGCGAAGAGACTGCACCTCTTGTACGAGAAGCATTAAAAAAATTACAAAAAATATAAAGGAATAGAGTGAAATTAGCAATATTATTTGGCGGGGCAAGTTTTGAACATGAGATCAGTATCGTTAGTGCTATTACAGTAAAAGAGAAATTACGTGGCTTTAAACTAGAGTTTATTTTTTGTGATCAAGATCATACTTTTTACCAGATCGACGCTTCTAAGATGAGGGCTGTCACTTTCTCAAGAGGCGAACATAAAAAAATGCCAAAACTCTCTCTTATGAAAGGTGGATTTGAAAAGAGATCACTTTTTTCAAGTGAAATGGTCGGCACGACTGTTTTAAATCTTATTCACGGCGCTGATGGCGAAGATGGGATTGTTGCTTCACTTTTAGATTTTTATCATATTCCTTTCATCGGGCCGCGTACCGATGCTTGTGTCTTTAGCTTCGATAAACGCTATACAAAATACCTCTGTGATGCCTTACATGTAAAAAGTGTTGCGTATGAAACTATGAACAAAAATGACGAAAGAAAGATAGGTTTAGAATATCCTGTGATTATCAAGCCTGCGCGTCTTGGAAGCAGTATTGGCGTGAGTATCGTGAAAAGTGAAAGTGAACTTGATTACGCACTTGATGTGGCTTTTGAATTTGATGAAAATGTATTAATTGAGCCTTTTATCAACGGTGTTAAAGAGTATAACTTAGCTGGTTGTATGATGGATGGCGAGATCAATTTTTCTATCGTCGAAGAGCCACAAAAAAATGAGTTTCTCGATTTTGAGAAAAAATATATGGATTTCTCACGTTCTGCGACTGTTTCAAGTGCAGAGATAGAAGACAAACTCGTAACGGATCTTCAAGACACATTTAGAAAAATCTATACAAATCTTTTTGAGGGTGCGTTGATTCGTTGTGATTTCTTTGTCGTAGATGGCGAAGTGTATCTTAACGAGATCAACCCGATTCCAGGATCGATGGCAAACTACCTTTTTGCAGATTTTTCACATACGATAAGCAGACTTTTAACCTCTTTACCAAGTAGAAAAAGAGCAAGCGTTGATTATCAATATATCCACTCTATTTCAAGTGCTAAGGGCAAATAAGTGGCAGTTAAATCTATTCAATACAATAGACATACTTTTGATATCAGTTATGAGATTGTAAACCCAGAGGCGAAGATAGACATTATCATCCTGCACGGCTGGGGATCAAATAAAAATCTTATGAAGCAGTCATTTAGCCCATATATGGAGAAGTTTCGCCATATCTACATCGACCTTCCTGGATTTGGAAACTCTACATGTAACACCATTCTTACAACGGCTGATTATGCGCGTTTGATCGAACTTTTAATGGTTGATATAAATGCAAGTAAAAATATTATTGTTGGTCACTCCTTTGGTGGGAAAGTGGCACTTTTACTTGAACCGGAAACTCTTGTTTTACTCTCAAGTGCCGGTATTTATACTGAAAAATCTTTGAAAGTAAAAATAAAAATAGCTCTGTTTAAAGCACTTAAAAAATTTGGATTTTCAAATGTAAGAAAGTTTTTTGTCGCAGAAGATGCTAAGACGCTCAACACTTACATGTATGAAACATTTAAGGGCGTTATCAATGAAGATTTTAGCCAACAGTTTGCAGATTCTAAATCCAAAGCACTTGTCTGCTGGGGTAAAGATGACACAGCAACTCCACTTTCAAGCGGAGAAAAGATAGCTACTTTGATGCAAGGCTCAAAATTTGTAGCATACGATGGAGATCACTATTTCTTTATGAAACACGCAAAAAATATTTCACAGCTTATCGAAGAAACATTTCTAAAAAAACTGGAGCACTAATTTGGATTATATGGCTTTAACTCTCTTTCTCACAAATGTACTTTTTGTCACAACTCTTGGCTGGTATCTCATCACAAACCTTCAATGGTATGATTATAAAATCCAGCGTGTTGTTCTAAATCATCATAAACAGTGGTGGCATGTAGTTTATTTTATCATCCCGTTTATTGTGTACTACACAACAGGAAATTTTTTTGTTATCTTTTTTTATTTTGCGGTGCTTCCTGCCATATTTCTTTGGCACAAAAAACTTGATAAAAAACTTGTACTTACATGGAGAGTCAAGAGATTTTTGATTCTTTTAGTTTCATTGACTCTTTTTAGTGATGTACTTTGTTTAATTAAACAAGGATGCGAAGTTTATGGAGTACTTATACCTTTAGTTGTAGCTTATATCGGTTCTACTTTGATAGAAAAATTTCTTTTTGCAACTTACAAAAAAGAGGCAAAAAAACATCTTCAGTCAATGGCTAAACTTCAAATCGTTTGTATCACTGGAAGTTACGGTAAAACAAGTATCAAAAACTTTGTAGCAAGTATTTTGGCAACAAAATACAAAGTCTATGCAACTCCAAGAAGTGTCAATACCATCGGCGGGATCATAAGAGATGTCAACGAATCATTACCCGCAGATACTGAGGTGTATGTTTGTGAAGCAGGAGCAAGAGAGATGGATGATATCCGTATCATCACTGAGTTTTTAGAGCCTCAAACTGTGGTAGTTGGTAAAGTGGGATTACAGCATTTAGAGTATTTTAAAAATTTACAAAATATCATCGCGACTAAGCTTCAGATAATGAAATCTCCACGCTTAGAAAAGGCTTTTATACATACATCTGTGACTGATGAGCAGCATGAAAAAGTGAGCTTTTTTGGAAATACAATCAGTGATGTAGAAGCTACGTTAGAGGGAACTACATTTACTTTACACCCACCGGGCACTTCGCATGGTAGCGAAAATGATGAGCTCAAACTTCATACTGTCATCTTGGGTGAATTTCAGACTATGAATATCGAAGCTGCTGTTTTAGTCGCGAAGCATCTTGGTCTTAGTGATGATGAGATTACTAAAGCAGTTTTAGCACTTAAACCTGTCGAACATAGATTAGAGCGCATCGATGCTGGTGGAAAGATCATTTTAGATGATGGATATAACGGAAATATCGACGGAATGCTTGAGGGTGTACGTTTGTGTTCGCTTCATGGTGGCAGAAAAGTCATCATCACTCCGGGTTTAGTTGAGAGCAGTGATGAGTTGAACTTACAGTTTATAGAAGCGGTCAACAAAGTATTTGATATCGCCATTGTGACAAGTGCGCTTAACTCCGAACTTTTTGATAAACATCTGACTGTCCATAACAAGATCATCCTCAAAGACAAGACAAAATTGACAGAGGTTCTAGGTTCACAAACAAGAGCAGGGGATATCATCCTATTTGCAAACGATGCACCGAATTTTATTTAAAAGAGAGTTATGAAAAAAAAGATAGACAAGTTTACCCTTTACATCGGCTATTTTTCTGCCCTCGTTCTATCACTTTTGGTTCTTTTAATCGTTTATGACGCACTCGCACGTTATCTTTTTTCAGAGGGCTCAACAGCACTTCAAGAACTTGAATGGCACTTATTTGATATAGTTATGCTTTTTTCCATCGCTTACACTTTACAAAAAAGCGCGCATGTAAGAGTAGATATCTTTTACAACTCTTATTCTCATAAAACAAAGTCAATTATCAATCTTCTTACTTCACTTTTATTTGTGATCCCTTTTTCTCTTCTCATCGTCTATGAAGGGATTCATTTTGTGGAACTAAGTTTCATACAGATGGAGAGTTCTTCTGATCCCGGAGGTTTGCCATATCGCTTTTTGGTCAAAGCTTTGATGCCTCTTGGATTTGTTTTTGTCATTATGCAAGCGTTTAAAGAAGTGCTTACATGTAAAGAGGAGTTGTCAAAATGATGGCTCTTTTGATGTTTGTAGTTGTTCTTATTTTACTGCTTATCGGAATTCCGGTCGCTTTTGTTTTTGGAACTGTTTCTCTTATTTTTGCGGCATTTATTCCAGAACTTGGTTTTGATGTATTTAACATTCTTCCGTTTCGTATTTATGGGATTATGGACAATACTACGCTTATGGCAGTTCCGCTTTTCATTGCAATGGGATTGGTTTTAGAAAAATCGATGATGGCAGAAAAACTGCTAAGTTCTATGAGTATGCTCTTTCGCGGAGTCCGCGGTGGTCTTGGTGTAAGTGTCGTACTTGTGGGGATGATGCTTGCGGCTTCTACTGGGATTGTGAGCGCTTCGGTTGTGATGATGAGCGTTATCGCTCTTCCTTTGATGCTCAAAGCCGGATATGACAAAAGCCTAACAGCAGGAACTGTTGCGGCAAGCGGAACACTTGGACAGATCATCCCTCCATCTATAATCCTAATCATCCTTGGCGATGTTATGAGTGTAAGTGTCGGCGATCTTTTTAAAGCGGCTATCTTACCTGGGCTTGTGCTTGTCGGGCTTTATATCATCTATATCTTAGTCATCGCATATCTCAAACCTGAACTTGCTCCCGCTTATGAAGTAGAGGCAAAAATCTCATACAAAGAGATACTGCTTTCGATGTTTCCCCCGCTTCTTTTAATGGTGAGTGTTCTTGGTTCTATCTTTATGGGAATCGCCTCTCCAACAGAATCGGCGGCTTTTGGAGTTATTGGCGCACTTTTACTAAGTCTGGTAAATAAGACATTAAATATGCAGATGGTCAAATACGCTTCATTAGAAACGGTAAAACTCACGGGGATGATCTTTATGATCCTCTTTGGTGCGACCGCTTTTAGTCTTGTGTTCAACGAGCTTGGCGGAACCGATTTGATACTTGACTTTTTTAGTAACGATATTGGTAATGTCTGGGTGTTTATTGGCGTTTCGATGTTGGCTATATTTATACTTGGTTTTTTTATAGATTTTATAGAGATTTCATTTATCATCGTGCCTATTTTAGTCCCTGTCATGCACGCTTTTGGGATAGATCCTGTCTGGTTTGCGATTTTGATAGCTCTCAATCTTCAGGCTTCTTTTCTCACGCCGCCATTTGGTCTGGCACTCTTCTTTTTAAAGGGTGCGACAGATCAAATAACAACGTTGCAGATATATAAAGGGATCATCCCTTTTATCCTGCTTCAACTTACAGCACTTGGGATTGCCATACTTTTTCCAAATCTTGTATTTGCACTTTTATAGATCAAAGGAGTTTTTTTGAAAGATATTTTATATGCACCTTGGCGAAGCGAATATGTAAGCGGCAAGCATGTTGAAGGTTGTGTTTTTTGTCATATCAGTTCACACGAAGTTGATGATGCAGATTTACATGTACTTTACCGCGATGAACACTGTTTTATGGTTATGAATAAATACCCATACACTCCTGGGCACTTTATGATTATTCCCCATTTGCATACAGATAAACTCGAAGAATTACCAAGCGAAACGTGGTTGCATGTAAGCGATTTGGCACAAAAATCTGTCAGACTTTTAAAAGAGGGATTTAAAGCACATGGAGTCAATATCGGTATGAATCTAGGTGAAAGTGGAGGTGCGGGGATAGCTGAACATATTCATCTGCATATTGTTCCACGCTGGCAAAAAGATACCAATTTTATCACCTCCATTGCAAACACGAGAGTTTATTCCACAGATTTTGAAAAAATATATCATCGTATTAAAGAACTCATACCAACATATATAAAGAAATAACATCTTATTTATGAAATTGAGAGTACAATTTCGCAAAATAAATATTTAATTTTTGGGAAACGTTTTTGCATACTTCTGAAATACGTGTTATCGTCTATAGCTTCGTTGGTCTCATTGTTTTTGGCACAGTTCTTTTACTTATGCCATTTTCTCACCATGGCTCTCTCAGCTTTATAGATGCACTTTTTACTTCTACATCTGCAGTTTGTGTAACGGGTTTGATCGTTAAAGACACACCTGTAGATTTTACGGTTTTTGGACAAATTGTTATTATGATCCTTATCCAGATCGGTGGTCTTGGATATATGACGGCAGTGACATTTTTAGCTGTTATGCGCCATCAAAAACTAGGGCATCGTGATCGCTTGATCCTCAAAGAATCGTTAAACTATCCTGGAATGGATGGTCTTGTGCGATTTCTGAAAGTAGTCTTTGTAACCATTTTTTTAATCGAACTTATTGGTATGGTTATCCTAACAGTTCGCTTTTCTGTGGATATGCCCTTTTTAAAGGCAATTTGGTTTGGGACTTTTCATGCTATCTCCGCATTTAACAATGCCGGATTCTCCCTCTTTAGTGACAACTTGATGCACTATAAAACGGATCTAGTGATCAATATAATAATTCCTTTATTGATCATACTCGGTGGAATAGGCTATATGGTTCTTACTGAGCTCTATTACTATAGAAAAAAGAGAATTTTACGTCTTTCTACAAATACAAAAATCATTTTGCTTATGACAGCTATCTTAATAGTTGTTGGGATGCTCTTGCTTCTCTCTTTGGAATGGAATAGTGCGTTTAAAGGCCTCTCTTGGGGACATAAAATCTTAGCTGCATGGTTTGCTTCAGTCAACTATAGAACAGCAGGATTCAACACTATTGATCTCTCTACTCTGACAGGTTCAGATCTCTTCTTTTCCACTTTTTTTATGATGATCGGTGGAGCTCCTGGAGGAACAGCGGGTGGTGTGAAAGTGACAGTCGTTGCTTTAGCTTTTATAGGTGTTTGGTATACAATTAGAGGTGATACACATGCACATATCTTTCGCCGCTCTATTTCAGAATATCAAATCTCTAAAGCTTATGCGATCATTTTTATCGCATCTATTTATGTTGTTGCTTCCACGATTTTACTTAGCGAGTTTGAACGTACACCATTTTTACCGACTCTCTTTGAAGCTTGTTCCGCATTTGGAACGGTTGGTCTTTCAACGGGTAATGGAGGAGTTCTGAGCTTTAGTGCCTTATTTAGCAATTGGGGAAAAATAAATATTATTATTTTAATGTTTATGGGACGTATCGGCGTTTTTGCATTTACTGTTATTATCATCGGAAAAGCGGTTCAAAGCCGTATTAAATATCCAGAAGCAAAGGTTATATTATGAAAAATTTTGCAGTTATCGGTATGGGAAAATTTGGGTTTAACGTGGCAAAAGGGCTTGCCCAACAGGGTCTTAACGTTATAGGAATAGATCAAGATGAAGAGCAAACACATGAGATAAATGAGTTTATCCAAGATATTATTATTCTTGATTCTACGGATATTAAAGCACTTCGTGAAGCAGGTATCGGAGGTGTGGATGTTGTTATTGTAAGTATTGGTGAAAATATCGAAGCCAGTATTTTAACAGTTATGGCACTTAAAGACCTTGGTGTTGAAACAGTGATTGCAAAAGCTATCACAACAGTTCATGGACAGATTCTTTCAAAACTTGGTGCTACAAAAGTGATCTATCCAGAAATGGAATCAGCAAAAAAGCTGGTCAAACAAATGGTTGAAAACATAAGTTATGAGACGATTGATCTCTCAATAACCATGAAAATCGCAAAATTGAAAGTGCCGGATTTTTGGGTAGGAGTCTCTATCTTGTCATCCGTATTTGAAAATAATCATGAATTAAAGCCCATCGCTTACAAGCATCAAGGGATTTGGCATACATCATTTGTAAATAATAATTTACTCGAAAAGGATGACATAATAGTTGTTTTGGGAAATAGCACAAATATTGATGCTTTAAGTAAAAAAATATAGAGAGATAAGAGTTTAAGGAAAAAGCGCTTAATGCGCTTTCTTAGAGTGAAGAGCGTTTAATTCCATTTTTATGCCTGAATATATAAAGAGTGCAAAAGAGAGAGTCGCAAATGCAACCTTTGTCCATTCATCACCAACGATTGCCCAGACCAATCCAAATGCAAACATTACGCTAAATATAATAAACCAGTTTTTATCACTTTGACTTTTTTTCATTTTATGCACCTTATTTACCTTTTTTTCTTGTTAGTATTATAGCAACTATGCCTAGAATTACCAAAAAAAGTATAATGTTCTCACCGACTGAAGATGCATCTTGCATAAAAACTCCTAATTTTTCCCATAACTATACCACAGAACTCTCTTCGTAATCAACTTGTAACCAAAACAGATTACTATACCGCTATCCAAATTAACAAAAAAAGGTAACATCAACATGAAAAAACTTGCATTATTAGCGCCATTAGCGGCATTAATGGTTACAACTAGTTCTCTGTCTGCTGCAGATTTCAAAGGAAGCGGCGCTTCTTTCCCATACAGTGTGTATCAAGCTTGGATCGGTTCTTACCACAAAGCTACTGGTACTCAGATAGATTATATCTCTAAGGGAAGTTCTGCTGGGATTAAAGATATGAAAGCTAGAGCTGTTGACTTTGCAGGTACTGATGCTCCTTTAAATCCTAAAGAGTTAGCTGAAGCAAAACTTTACCAATTTCCAGGTGTTGTTGGTGCTATTACTATGAGTTATAACATTCCAAATGCTAAAAAATTACAACTAAGTCGTGCGGCAATCGCTGATATTGCTCTTGGTAAAGTTGCATACTGGGATGATAAAGTTATCGCAGCTGCGAACAAAGGGATGAAACTTCCACACGAAAAAATCACTTTCGTTCACCGTGCTGATGGTTCAGGAACAACATTTAACTTTACTTACTACCTAAGTGTAATCTCTCCTGAGTGGAAAACATCTTTTGGTGTTCAAAAAGAACTTAACTGGCCGGGTGATCACCATGTTGGCGGTAAAGGGAACACTGGTGTAGCTGCACAAATCAAACAGACTCCATACTCTATCGGTTATGTAGATTATGCTGATGCAAAAGAGAACAACTTGGCTATGGCTACTGTTGAAAATAAAGAGGGTAAATTTGTTGCGCCTACTTTAAAAGCTTTCCAAGCTGCTGCTGCAAAAGCTGATCTTGATCCTAAAAAAGATTTTTTTGCTGCTATAGCTGATCCAAAAGGTAAAGATGTTTATCCAATTGTTGCTGCTACATTTGTTCTTGTACCTGCTGAAGCAAAAGAGATGGACAAAAAAGTTACAGCTTTCTATGAATGGTCATACAAACATGGTGACGCTGATGCAAGTAAACTTGGTTTCGTTCCACTTCCAAATGAACTTACTAAGAAAATTGAAACTTACTGGGCAGAAAAAGGTATCAAATAATCCTTCTCCTTTTAATGACAACTTGAACAGTATTGTTCAGGTTGTTTATCTAACTTTGGTATAATCTCCCCCTCAAAATATAAACTTTTAAAAGTGCATTTTATGCATTTTTTAAAATTTATAAAAATTGGTCTCTAATGGAAAAACTCTTTAAAACCGTCTCTTTTATGAGTGCTACGCTTGTTATGGTACTTCTTGCGTCTATCTTTATTAGTCTTTTTCATTCTGCTAAACCCGCAATTGATGAGTTCGGATTTGGATTTATTACCGCAAAAGAGTGGGGTGTAGAGGTTCCTATAGAAAACTCTGTATCAACTGTTGCAGCTACTACAGAAAAAAAAGTAGAAGCAAAGCCGGCAGAGGATGACAATAGTCTTGAGTCAATGCTTAGCGGTGGAAATGATGACACTCCGATGAGAACTATTTTTGGCGGATTTATTCCAATAGTGGGAACATTGCTTTCTACTTTGATAGCCATGGCTTTTGCTTTACCTATTGCAATGGGAATCGCTGTTTTTCTAGCCGAAATCGCTCCAAAACAGATCTCAAATGTTGTTGGTATTGCTATCGAACTTCTTGCTGCGATTCCAAGTATTATCTTTGGTATGTGGGGACTTTTTTACTTCGCTCCTATTGTTCAAAGTTTTGTCGGTGGTTACCAAGTTTCACTTTTAACCGCAGGTTTAGTACTTGGAGTTATGATTCTTCCATTTATGGCAGCGATCACAAGAGACAGTATGAGAACGACACCGGATGTCTTAAAAGAATCAGCATACGCACTGGGTGCTACAAAATTTGAAGTGATTAAAGATATTATCTTTCCATATTCAAAAGCAGGGATTATAGGTTCTGTGATCCTAGCACTTGGACGTGCTCTTGGAGAAACAATGGCTGTTGCGTTCTTGATTGGTTCTGTTTATTCTTTACCAAAAGCACTTAATTCTCCTACCATATCTATTCCAGTCGCTATGGCAAATAGCTTTGGTGAAGCAACTGGCATGAAAACATCTGCACTTTTCTACCTTGCATTCTTGCTTTTTATCATCAGCTTTGTGGTTATATCAATTGCGAAGTTTTATTTTTTAAGAAAGGATAAATAATGAGATTGTTACTTAACAAAATCGTTCTTCTACTCTCTACGATCTCAGCACTTATCGGTCTTGCTTTTTTAGGCTGGATTCTTTTTACTCTTATTGCCAAGGGTCTTAGTTCACTTCATTTTGCACTCTTTTTAAATGACTTGATAGATGGAGGTTTAAGAAACCTTATAGTTGGTCAGTTTATTATGGCTGGTATCGCATCAATTATCGGTATTCCTCTTGGTATGATGGCTGGAATCTACCTACAAGAGTATGGAAGTGGAAGATATGTAAGATTCATCCGTGATTTGAGTGATATTATGATGAGTGCTCCATCTATCGTTATCGGTGCTTTCGTTTATGCTATTGTTGTTGTACCAATGCATGGGACAAGTGGGATTGCTGGAAGTATAGCCCTTGCTATTATGATGATACCAATCGTTATCAATACGACTGACAATATGCTCTCCCTAGTACCAAGAGAACTGCGTGAAGCAGGAATTGCTTTGGGTGCGAGTAAATATCGCGTCATTTTGGATATCATCGTAAAAGCAGCTAAAGTAGGAATTATGACTGGTTTACTGCTTTCTTTTGCAAGAATCATCGGTGAGACTGCACCACTTTTGTTTACAAGTGAAACGAGTAACTATTTTTCTGTTGATTTAACAGAAGCATATCCATCACTAACTGTAAGTATCTATGCACTTGCAAATGATCCAACTTCTTTAAGCCGTGATCTTGCTTGGGCTGCATCATTCATACTTACGATGATGGTTTTAATGATCAATCTTCTAGGAAGATATATTACAAGAAAAAAAGGATAATTATTATGCCAATAATGAGTATAGAAGATTTTAGTTTCACATATGCTTCTGCGCCTGCTAGGTCATTAAGTAATATAAATTTACCAATACAAAAAAACTGTATCACATCACTTATCGGACCAAGTGGTTGTGGAAAATCTACATTGCTAAGATCTTTAAACAGGATGCATGATCTTTACCCAAATAATGAGTATGAAGGCAAACTGATGCTTCTAAATCAGTCGACTAATGAGATGGAAAACATTCTTGATATTAAAAAAGAGAATGAGTTTATCGAGCTTCGTCAGCGTGTTGGGATGATATTTCAAAAACCAACTCCGTTTCCTATGAGTATCTTTGATAATGTTGCTTATGGATTACGTATATCAGGCATTAAAAATAAAACTGAACTCAAAGATAGAGTAGAAGACGCCTTAAAAGGGAGTGCTCTTTTTGGTGAAGTCAGTGATCGTATGAATAAAAGTGCAATGGGTCTCAGCGGCGGACAACAACAGCGTTTATGTATCGCACGTGCAGTTGCACTTAAGCCTGAACTGCTTCTTTTTGATGAGCCGACTTCTGCACTTGATCCTATATCTACAGCAGCTATCGAAGAGTTGATCGTTGAGTTAAAAAAAGATATCAGTATAGCAATCGTTACACATAACATGCAACAAGCTAGTCGTATAAGTGACTATACAGCGTTTATGTATCTTGGGGATCTTGTTGAATATGGCGAAACAGAACAGATATTTTTGAATCCTAGAGAGAAAAAAACAGAAGATTATATTACGGGGAGATTTGGGTAATGTTAAAAACATACAGCAATCAATTAGACGAGATTAACAATAAAATTAAACAGATAGCGGAAAATATTTTAGAGGCAAATAAAGCTATTCTAAATGGGCTTATGGAGTGTGATAAAGACCTTTTGGAATCAGCAAAAGAGAGCTTGAAAAATATGAGTTCTAAAACGACTGAAATAGATAATAGTATTATAAAAATACTTGCACTTTATTCTCCAGAAGCAAGAGATTTACGTCTTATCGTTTCATTTTTTAAGATCACAAATGAACTTTTACGTGCATCTTCAAATACAAGAAGTTTTATTGCAGGTTTGAGTGATTATTGTAAAGAGCTTGATCAAGTGACGGTAAAAGATTTTGCAGTTCCTATGCAAAAATCAACTGTTGAGTGTCTGATCACAGTTTTAGCAATGCTGAAAACAACTTGTTCTGATGAGACTCAGGAATTATTCAATAAACTACTTATTGGCGAGAGCAAAACAGATGATCTGTATGAGCTTTTACAAGAGAGTGTAATTAAACAGGCTCCAAATATAGTAGATTTTGGAAAATTTACTAAAATTTTAAGCGCACTTAGAAAAAGCGAGAAAATTGCAGATCGCTCTTTAGACGTTGGAACTTTGCTTCTTTTCGCAAGAGTCGGCGGTGAAATGGGTATTAGAGAGTAATCTTTATCCATTAAAATGAGCCTCTTTATGAGAGGCTTTCTTTACACACACGCTCATTCAAAATCCTAGACATTCCCTACTTTAATTAAATCTTCACTGCAGTTTCACTATAATTCCGATAATTTTTTAGTACATCGGGGTAACTAAGTATGGATATAAAGACAATCAATAGTATGGAAAAGGCTTCTGTACAGATACAGCCAAGCGGATATGCAAG
>JAVHRU010000069.1:0-12652 GCA_036171835.1 Sulfurimonadaceae bacterium
TTATTAAAGAACTTGAACTAAAAGTCGGTGTACCTATACTTTTTACAAAAAACTCTTGGAATTATTTTAATGGTGAAAAAGGTATGGTTATAAATATTGACGAAAGTTATGTATATGTACAAAAAAATGATTCTATGATTATCAAGCTAGAACAAGTTGCTCAGCATAAAGAAATCTGGGTTGAGCAAGAGATAGAGGGTAAAAAAGAGAGTATTGAAAAAAGAGTGTTTTCTATTTATCAGTATCCGATAGTTTTAGCTTTCGCAATAACGATACACAAGTCTCAAGGCATGAGTATAAAAGATCTGATCATTGAAACGAATGAGATATTTGCATCATCTCAGTTTTATGTTGCGCTTTCACGTGCTACATCTGTAAAGAGATTGATCTTAATAAAACCAAAAAAAAGTTGGAGAGAGCTAGTATTCGTGAATAAGAAGGCGGTTGAATTTACACAAGCAAATAAACCAAGAGAGTAAACACTCTTAGTTTATAATGATTTGAAGACTATAGGTCTTTTTCGTGTTTTGCAAGGTATTCTGCAACGCCAGAAGTTGATGCTTTCATCCCCTCATCACCTTTAACCCATCCAGCTGGACAAACTTCACCATGTTCGTTTGTGAAAAGCATAGTATCAACCATACGAATCATCTCATCAATATTACGGCCAAGTGGAAGATCGTTGATTACCGCATGACGAACTGTACCATCAGCATCGATCAAAAATGATCCACGAAGTGCAACTGATTCACCAAAAAGTACATCATAATCTCTAGAAATTTGTTTACTTAAATCTGCAACAAGTGGATATTTCACTCTACCAATTCCACCTTTTTCAACTGGAGTTTCTCTCCATGCAAAGTGTGAAAATTGACTGTCAACAGAAACACCTATAACATTTATACCACGACTCGTAAATTCTTCAATTCTGTGAGAGAATGCAATGATTTCTGATGGACATACAAATGTAAAGTCTAGTGGGTAAAAGAAAAGAACTGCACCTTTAGAGCCTAAGTTTTTCATCAAGTTAAAATCTTCTGATATTGATCCATCTGCTAATACTGCCGTTGCAGTAAAATCTGGAGCTTTTTTAGTTACTAACATATATCTTCCTTGTAATTTTTATTTATGGGCAAATTCTATCTAATCTTTATTAAATAGATTATTGATTTTAAAATAATAGTTTTTTTTTAAATATCCTTTAGATATAATTCTCACGACTTACGAGGCTTGACCTTGTATCTCAATAAAGGAAATCGATGACGAAAGAGTATATTTTTACCTCGGAGTCTGTAACAGAAGGGCACCCTGATAAGATGGCAGATCAGATCAGTGACGCAATTCTGGATTATATTATTGAACATGATCCAAAAGCACATGTTGCGTGTGAAATATTGGTATCGAATGGTTTTTGTGTAATTGCAGGCGAATTAAAAACAACGGCATATGCTCCTATGCAGGAGATAGTGCGTAAAGTAGTTCAGGAAATAGGTTACACAGATGCAACTTATGGCTTTGATTATCGCTCTGCTGCAGTACTAAATGGAATAGGTGAACAATCTCCTGATATTAATCAGGGTGTTGATCAAGAGGATGGTGAAATCGGTGCCGGTGATCAAGGCTTGATGTTTGGATATGCATGTCGTGAAACTGATGTTCTAATGCCCTTACCAATACATCTTGCACATCGTTTAACAGAGCGTTTAGCTCAAGTCCGTAAAGATGGCACTGTTCCATATTTACGCCCGGATGGAAAAGCACAGATAAGTGTTAAATATATAGATGACAAACCAGTTTCTGTTGAAACAATAGTTATCTCTACACAACACGCACCTGATGTATCTCAAGAGAAAATTCACGAAGACATGATAAATGAAGTTATTAAAAAAGTTATACCAGCTCATTTGATAAGTAAAGATATTGTTTATCATATTAATCCTACAGGAAAATTCGTAATTGGTGGACCGCAAGGTGATGCCGGATTAACAGGACGAAAAATCATTGTTGATACTTATGGCGGAGCATGTCCACATGGCGGCGGTGCATTTAGCGGTAAAGATCCTACGAAAGTAGATAGAAGCGCTGCTTATGCGGCTAGACACGTTGCGAAAAACTTGGTTGCTTCTGGTGCTTGTGAGCGTGTGACTATTCAAGTTGCTTATGCAATTGGAGTAGTCAAGCCAGTTTCTATTATGGTAAATACGCATGGAACAGGAGTAGTTTCTGAAGATCAAATCGAGCAATGTGTTACTGATCTTTTTGATTTGTCTCCAAAAGGGATAATAACTTCGTTAGATTTACTTCGTCCAATCTATCGTAAAACGGCAGCATATGGACACTTCGGTAGAGAAGATGCTGATTTTACATGGGAAAGAACTGATAGAGTAGAAGATATTAAGAAATATCTTTCAATATAGTAAATTTACATGTAAGCAATTAGATGCTTACATGCATAAATATTTGTAACGTAAAATTTAACTATTTTTGCATCAAATGAAAGTGTAACTTATTGTTATGATATTCATAATAATCTTACAATTTTATCTTGATTTAAAATAGTTTTGTCTATAGTTACTTGAATTAAAAATAGGAGAGAACATGGCAGTAATAATCAATGACACTTGTATAAATTGTGGTGCATGTATAGACGAATGTCCAGTAGAAGCGATTGTAGACGAGGATGACAACCCAACGGGTGAAGAACTTTATTATGTTTATCCAGATAAGTGTGTAGAGTGTGTTGGTCATCATGATGAGCCTGCATGTGCTACTGCATGTCCAACTGAAGGTTGTATCACATGGGATATGCCATTTGACTCAGCTCACAAAGATTTCTTTTCTGCTGGTAACTATGTAGATGGTAAAAACTATGTAATGGAAGATGCAGACGCTGAAATGCCTTTTCGTGAAGAGGTTAGTGCGGATGCTCGAAAAAACCGCGAGAACGTTGTAGACTAATTTTAAATACCTTGCAGTGTGCCTTTTGGCACTTGCAATGCTTGTTTTTTACCAAAAAACTTCTTAGATAAACTCAAAATTTAAAATTTAATCAAAAATATACTTTTATTTTGGTACAATCCCACTCTATTTTTTATATATACTAGGAGTACTGATGGAACGTACATTATCTATCATCAAGCCTGATGCAGTCGCAAAAGGTGTTATCGGTAAAATTTTAGATCGTTTTGAAAGCAATGGCCTTAAAATAGCTGCAACTAGAAAATTTCAACTTTCTCGTCAAGATGCTGAAACTTTTTATGCTGTTCACAGAGAGCGCCCATTTTTCAATGATCTTGTAGATTTTATGATAAGTGGACCAGTTGTTGTGTCTGTACTAGAAGGTGAAGACGCGATGCAAAAAAATCGTGATCTTATGGGAGCAACAAACCCTAAAGAAGCAGAAACTGGCACTATCCGTGCTGATTTTGCAGAAAATATTGATGCAAATGCAGTTCACGGAAGTGATTCTGTAGAAAATGCAGCAGTGGAAATAGCATTTTTCTTCGCAGAAAAAGAGATTTCTTAATTTAGCTAATGATAGTTAATTTTAGAAAAGTTACACCAACGCCATTAGATTTCAATATTGAATCTAATGATATTGTTTTTAAAGGTAGTTTGAAGTACGATATTGAAAATCTTGTATTTTTTGAAGCTACTATAACTGGATCGATTGATTTAGATTGTTATCTTTGTGCAGAGTCGTTTGCATTGCCACTTGATGAAAGTGTAAAATTTTTCATCAGTAAAGGTGTTTATAGCGGTATTAACGAAGAGTATGATGTTGTTGAATCTATCGATGGTAATATTGATTTAGAAGAGTTGTTAAACTCTGAAATTGAATTAATTAAAAGCGGCTATTATAGCTGTGAAAATTGTAAACAAGAAGAAAGGAATTAAAAATGGCAGTACCTAAGAGACGCGTATCACATTCACGTTCTGCAAAGCGTAGAACTCACTATAAAATTAGTTTGAAACGTCCTGTAAAAGATGTTGATGGAACTTACAGATTACCACACCATGTTAACCCAACTACTGGTGAGTATAAATAATCAATGGTTAAAATTGCTATTGATGCAATGGGAGGGGACTTCGGTCCCGAACCAATTATTGCTGGAGTTATACTTGCTTTAAAGATGAAAAAATTTCATCCTATTTTAGTTGGTAAAAAAGATGAAATTTTATCTTTATTACCTAAGGGATATAAAGATAAGGTTTCAATCGTGGAAGCGGACGATGTGATCAGTATGCATGATGCTGCTACAGACGCTCTAAAACGGAAAGAAAGTAGTATTTACAAAGCTGTTGAGCTTGTGAAAAATGGCGAAGCACAAGGTGTTGTATCTGCCGGACATAGCGGTGCAACTATGACAGTTGCTACAATGCGTCTTGGAAGACTAAAGCATGTTTTAAGACCTGCGCTAGTAACTTTGATGCCAACAAAAGTTGGACGCCGTTCTGTGCTTCTTGATGTTGGCGCAAACGTTGATTCTAAAGCTGAACATTTAGTTCAATTTGCTGTAATGGGTGGATGTTATGCTGAAGATATGCTCAAAATTTCTGAACCAAGTATTGGTCTTTTAGCAAATGGTGAAGAAGACTCTAAGGGCAATGAGCTTACAAAAGAAGCTTTTAAACTGTTAAAGGGCTATAAGGGTTTTAAAGGAAATGTAGAAGGAAGTGATATTTTTAACGGAAGTTGTAATGTTATTACATGCGATGGTTTTGTTGGAAATTTAGTCCTTAAAACATCAGAAGGTGTCGCTTCAACTATTAGTCTTCTTATAAAAGATTATATTCGTAAATCTCCTGTTGCCATAACTGGGGCTCTTTTGATGAGAAAAGTTTTTAAACTTCTCAAAAAAGAGATTGATTATGCTGAAATAGGTGGAGCTCCACTTATTGGTCTAAATGGTTGTGCGATAGTAAGTCATGGCAAGAGTAATCCAAAAGCTATACAAAATGCTATTTTTCAAGCGCTACGATATATTGACACAGGTGTAAACCAACATATTGAAGACCGCCTTGAGGCGATGAAAGTAAAGGAACAATAATGTACGCAGCGTTTCGTTCAATAGGTGCTTATGTACCAGAAAAGATTTTGAAAAATGAAGATTTGGCAAAGATGGTAGATACAACCGATGAGTGGATTACAAAGCGTACAGGTATAAAAGAACGTCATATCGCAGCTGAAAATGAAACAACGAGTGATATGGGTGTTAAGGCTGCAGCTCTTGCGATTGAGCGTTCAGGGCTAGATAAAAGCGAAATCGATTTAGTTGTATGTGCAACGATCTCTCCTGATTATTTATGTATGCCTTCTACTGCTACTGTTATTACAGATAAACTGGGCATAGGAAATGTAATGTCTTTTGATATTTCTGCGGCATGTACCGGATTTATATATGCACTTAATATTGCAAAAGCTTTTGTAGAGTCAGGTATCAAAAAAAATGTATTGATTATTGGTTCTGAGAGATTAAGTAAAATCACTGATTATACTGACAGAGCAACATGCATTCTCTTTGGTGATGGAGCAGGCGCTGCTGTTATTAGTGCGACTGAAGATAAAAACGAAGCTATTATTGATATCCATACTGGAAGTGATGGTTCTTATGCAGAACTTTTAATGACTCCAAATGGCGGATCAGGTTCTGCCCATGATAGTTTGAGTGCAGAAGCTAGTGGTACATTTATGCAGATGAAAGGTAATGAGACTTTTAAAGTGGCTGTTAGAACACTTACGAATGATGTAAAAGAGATCCTTGCTACAAACAATGTATCTGCTGAGAGTATTAAGCATTTTGTTCCACATCAAGCAAATTACCGTATCATTAAAGCTGTAGGCGATGCTTTAAATATGAAAGATGAGCAAGTTGTTTTGACTGTTGCAAAATTTGGTAATACTTCTGGTGCTTCTATTCCAATGGCAATCAATGATATCTATGAGAGTGGACGACTTCAAGCAGGAGAGATGATGCTTCTTGATGCTTTTGGCGGCGGACTTACTTGGGGAAGTGCTTTAGTACCTTTTTCTCCAAAAAAATAACTTACATGTAAGGGCATCTTATGTTCAATAAATCCTTTATGACAAACTTTCTATCTATTATTTTGGTAGGTATATCTTTTATTACTCCTCAAGAATTTTCAAAATATTTTTTATATGCTGGTCTCTTTGCACTCTCTGGAGCTATTACAAATCAGCTAGCCGTATATATGCTCTTTGAAAAAGTGCCATTTCTCTATGGATCTGGTGTGATTACGGCAAGATTTGAAGAGTTCAAAACAAGTATTAAAAATCTTATGATGAGCGAGTTCTTTACAAAAGATCAGCTTGAGAGTTTTTTTGCTAAAGAGGAAAAGAAACTCGATCTTGTTCCCATTATAGAAGATACAGATTTCTCTCCCGCTTATGATGTACTGACAAAAACAGTGCTGGAGTCTTCGTTTGGCGGAATGCTTGGGATGTTTGGCGGAGCAAAGGTACTTGAGAGTTTAAGAGAACCATTTAGTAAAAAAATGAAAATAGCTATCTGCGACATTGTGCAATCTGAAAGTTTTAACAATACGATGCAAACACATCTTCATAGCTCTACGCTGAGTCAAGATATGCTTGATTCTATTGAAAAAGTGATAGATACTAGGCTTTTAGAAATTACGCCAGTAATGGTTAAAGAAATGGTTGAACGCATCATAAAAGAACATCTTGGCTGGCTTGTGGTTTGGGGTGGAGTCTTTGGCGGTCTTATCGGTGTTATAAGTTCTGTGTTACTATAAAAGTTAGATAACTTTTATAGTAACTTCTGCGATCTCAATGGTTTCGCCTGTGAGTATTTTTGCTCTTTTTCTCAGTTCTACTTCACCATTTCTTCTTACATGACCATCTGCAACAATCTGTTTTGCATCTGCGCCGCTGTCAACAAGTCCTAAAACTTTTATGAGTTTATAAAGCTCTATATAATCATCATTTAATTTAAATTCCATTATTTCCCAGACCTTTTAGTTGTTTTTCTTTTTTTCCCAACGCGAGCATTTTTCTTTTGAGGTGCTTTTGACGTAGCACCTTTTTCTCCAGTTGTTCTTGGTGTAGTTGGTTTTGGATACACTTTTTTGGGACGATTTGACTTGATATCATCATAAGTTGCTTTTTTTGTAATGTCAACCTCAAAACCTTCGATTTCAGATCTTGGAATCTTTACATGTATGAGTCTCTCAATCACTTTCATCTGCTCTTTATCATTAACATCAAGTAGCGTTATAGCCTCTCCATCATGTCCCGCACGTCCTGTTCTACCAACTCTGTGAACATAATCTTCAGCCACAGTTGGAAGTTCATAGTTTATAACTTGAGGAAGTTGTTCTATATCGATGCCGCGAGATGCAATATCTGTGGCAACGAGGACATGCAACTCTTTTTTCTTGAATTTTGTCAGAGTTTTGTTTCTTTGTGCGAGTGTTTTATCTCCGTGGATTACTTCAGCTTTGAGTCCATCGAGTTTGAGTTCTTCGACTAAAATATCTGCACTCTTTTTCGTTTTTGTAAATACTAAAACTTGTTGATAGTTTTTTGAACCGATGAGATAAGATAAAAGTGCCGCTTTTCTATCAGCATCTACAAGATAGATATGCTGATTGATTGCGTCGATAGTCTTATTTTGTCTGGCTGTTTCTACAAACTCTGGTTTTCTTAGAACTAAGCGTGAAAGTTTTCTTACTTTATCTGTGTAAGTCGCTGAAAATAGAAGCGTCTGATGACGTTTTTGAAGTTCTGCATGAATGAGTCTGATATCTGTGACAAAACCCATATCAAGCATTCTGTCCGCTTCATCGATAACAAAGATTTCAAGATGTTTAAGATCTATACTTTTCTTAATGATGTGTTCTCTAAGTCTTCCTGGAGTTGCGATTAGGATATCAATTCCGTTTTCGAGTTGTTTTTCCTGAGTTTCCAAACTTTTTCCACCCACAAGCAAAGCGACCGAACTGTCCATATATTTGAGATATTTTTTTGTCTCTTCTTCTATTTGCATGGCGAGTTCACGCGTTGGGGTCATCACTATGACACGTACAGCTTTTGGTGAGAGAGGTTTGTTGTCTCGGAGTCTTTGGATGATAGGCAGCATAAAAGCTGCCGTCTTTCCTGTGCCTGTCTGAGCAGTTGCAAAGACATCTTTTTTAGCAAGTACCAATCCAATGGTTCTATCTTGGATCGGTGTTGGCTCTGTATAACCAAGCTCGCTGATAGCGTCACGGATAGGCTTTATGAGACCAATTTTTTCAAATGACATTAGTTAATCCTTTTAGTGTCGCAATTTTAGCATTATAATTGCTATAATAGTAGTGATATTTAGCAGTAGGCGTATTTTATGGTGAGAAAATTTTTTAAAAAAAAGAGTACTGGCGGTAAGCTTGACTTGTTCATAGATAAATACAATATTCCAAGAGCCTATCTTTCAACAAATCGAAAAAATATAACAAAAGGGCTTTTTATTGGGCTTTTTATAGCCTTTATTCCTATGCCGATGCAAATGCTTGCAGTCCTTGCAATGATGCCTTTTGCAAAGTTTAATGTACCGATTGCTCTTTCTATGGTTTGGCTGAGTAATCCTGTAACAATGCCTGCGATGTATTATATAGAATATCTCACAGGAAGTTTTTTTTTACAAACACAGATTGAACCGGTTGTGATGAGCGTGGAATGGTTTAGCATAAATTTGAAAAATATATTTATTCCCTTGTATGTTGGTACACTATTTTATTCTTTGACAGTGCCTGCAATTGTGTATTACGCAGTAAACTATTTATGGAAGTTTTCTGTGCATAAAGAAAGATATTCAATGAAAGATGAGAATGATTAGAGATTTTTTTAAAAAGAAACGTACAAACGAAAAGCTAGATAATTTCATTCAAAAGTACAACATTCCAAGATCTTACCTTTCTACAACAAGAAGAAATGTGGTTCGCGCGATGTTTATTGGTATGTTTATTGGTCTTATCCCAATGCCAGGGCATATGCTCGCCGTTATCGCTTTAATGCCATTTGCAAGATTTAATGTGCCAATCGCACTTACGATGGTATGGGTAGCCAATCCGTTTACTATACCTATTATTTATTATATTGAGTATAAAACTGGAGCGTTGTTTTTAGGTATGCATATGATCCAACCTGCACATATGGGAGCAGAATGGTTTATTAAAAATTTGGAACATATTTTTGTGCCACTTTATGTGGGAACGGCGTTTTATTCGCTTTTAATATCATCACTCTTATATTATGTGATTGATTTTTTATGGACGCGATCTGTCAATAGAGCAAGAAATCAGAATAAACAAAATGAGGAAACAGTATGAGCAAACACAAAGCTATTTTTTTAAAAGAGTATAGAGCACCAGATTTTACGATTACAGAGAGCTACTTAAAGTTTGATATATTCGAAGAGTATACAATCGTAACGAATAAGATGAAGATTGTGCAGTTATGTGATGATATCCATGAGCTCAGGCTCCATGGCGTTGGTTTAGAACTGTTGGATGTTACATGTAACTCAAAAACAGTTACAGATGATATGTACAAAGTAGACGAAGAAAGTCTAACTCTTTACAATGTAGTTGGAGCTTTTGACCTTGAAGTAGTAACCAAAATCTATCCGCATAAAAATACAGAACTTGAAGGTCTTTATAAATCTAACGGAATGTTTTGTACCCAAAATGAGCCTGAAGGTTTTCGTCGTATTACTTACTTTTTAGATCGCCCTGATGTTATGGCCAAGTACACAACAAAAGTAATTGCCGATAAAAAGTATCCAACGCTACTCAGTAACGGAAATAAAAAAAAGTGTGGTGAAGCAGAAAATAATCGTCATTTTTGTGTGTGGGAAGATCCTTTTGCAAAACCATCTTATCTCTTTGCATTAGTTGCAGGAGATCTTGGAAATATAACTGAGAGCTTTATGACAATGAATAAGCGTAAAATAGAACTCAATATTTACTGTGATAAAGGCAATGAAGCAAAATGTTTTCACGCGATGGAATCTTTGAAAAAAGCGATGACTTGGGATGAAGAGAAGTATGCAAGAGAATACGATCTTGATATCTACAATATCGTTGCAGTTGATAGCTTTAATATGGGAGCGATGGAAAACAAGGGGCTTAATATCTTTAATTCCACTTATGTTTTAGCTGATAAAGAGAGTGCAACAGATCAAAATTATATGGGGATCGAGAGCGTTATCGCGCATGAATATTTTCATAATTGGACGGGAAATCGTATTACATGTAGAGACTGGTTTCAGCTTACACTAAAAGAGGGCTTGACGGTTTATCGAGATCAGACCTTTAGTGCAGATATGAACTCCACGGATGTGACACGCATAGATAATGTCAAGTCACTTCGCGAACGACAGTTTATTGAAGACGGCGGTCCTACAGCGCATCCTATTCAACCAGATTCTTACATCTCTATGAACAATTTCTACACGGCAACTGTTTATGAAAAGGGTGCTGAGGTAATCGGTATGTATCACACACTTTTAGGGGATGTAAATTATAAAAAGGCGATGCAACTCTACTTTGATACCTTTGATGGCAAAGCGGTTCGTGTAGATGACTTTTTCTGGGCGATGGAACAAAATTATGCTGGTGATTTGAGCCAGTTTAAAAGATGGTACCATCAATCAGGAACTCCATCTTTACATGTAAGCGAAAGTTTTGAAAACGGTGTCTTAACGCTTACATGTAAGCAAATCATTCCAAGTTCAGTGGATGGTAAAGAGCAGCAGCCATTTATGTACCCGTTTAAAATAGCTCTTTTTTCTGAAAATGGTGAGTTTTTACTAGAGCAAACTTTGATCATTAAAGAAGAGGTAGAAACATTTAAATTCAAAGACCTTACATGCGAAGTGCCCTTTGGGTGTAAGCCAAAACTCTCACTTAATCGAGGTTTTAGTGCACCAATCAAAGTAACATGTGAAACTCAGGATTATCCATTTTTAATGCAATATGAAAATGACAGTTTCAATAGATATGAAGCCGCACAAAAATTTGCTTTACAAACATTAAATGAGATGATGGATAACGATAAAATCAATGAAGAATATATTGGCTCATTTCAAGAGCTCCTTAGCGCTGATATCGATACTATGTATAAAGCACAGCTTTTAGAGCTTCCAAGTATCGCAAATCTTATGCAGACAAGAGAGACCGTTGATTTCGCTCAGATGTGTGATGCAAAAGAAATGCTTACAAAACATATAGCAAAACAATATAAAGAGCAATTTTTAAATATTTACAAAACATATCATGATATTAGAGATGATTCTTTGTCGTCTGCCTCTATGGGGAAAAGAGCGCTTAAAAATCGAGCATTATTTTATCTTACCTCTTTAAAAGATGAAGATGGAGAGGTTCTTTGTAGCGAACAATATTTTTCTTCGATTACAATGAATGATAAAGTGGTGGCGCTTTCATTATTAGAAAATTTTTATAGTATAAGTGCACAAAAAGCTCT
The DNA here is from genome assembly GCA_036171835.1 of Sulfurimonadaceae bacterium. Lineage (GTDB taxonomy): Bacteria > Campylobacterota > Campylobacteria > Campylobacterales > Sulfurimonadaceae > Hydrocurvibacter. The sequence goes on from JAVHRU010000069.1 coordinate 11,504, forward strand.
TAGTGATTTTTATGAAAAATATAAACATGATCTTCTAATTATGAATAAATATTTTACAATCATCTCTACGGCAAAAAGAGACGATGTTCTTTCTCGTGTTTTAGAAGCTGAGAGAGATGAAGTGTATGATGAAAAAGTTCCAAATCTTGTCCGTGCTTTGATATATGGTTTTACAAGAAACTATAGTTATTTTCATGCAGCAGATGGAAGTGGATATAAATATATCGCAGATAAAGTAATAGAGATAGATAAAATGAATGCCCAGATAGCTTCAGGTTTGTCTGGAGCGTTTAAAGTTTATAAAAAATTGGATGATAATCACAAAAATGTGATGCAGCTTCAGTTAGAAAGAATTATTCAGGCAGAAAATCTTTCAAATAACACTTATGAGATCATTTCTAAAATTTTAGATAGCAAATGAAACAAAGCAATAAATTAGGATAGTATTTTGAAAAAATTAAGCTTTATTTTTGAAAAACATCACTACAATGATAAGACATTATAATATTATCCCGAGATTTTCATCTTGAATTTTATTGTGGATTTTTGTTATATTATTTAATTGAGGAGTAGGCATGGCAAGAGTAGTCGTTCTTGGCGGAGGGGTCGCAGGTCATACAACTGCAACATTCGCAGCAAAATGGTTGGGTTCACAACATGAAGTTGTTGTTGTTACACCGAATTCTAAGTGGAACTGGATTCCATCTAATATCTGGGTTGGTGTTGGTCAAATGAGTAAAGATGAGGTTACTTTTGACTTGGCACCTGTGTATCAAAAAGCTGGTATTGGGTTCAAGCAAGCGAAAGCTGTTTCAATCAATCCTGAAGGTAATGAAAGTTCAAATAGGCCGTTCGTTACAATTGAATATACTATAGCGGGAAAAGCTGGTCAAACAGAAAATGTTGAATATGATTATCTAGTAAATGCAACAGGCCCGAAACTAAACTTTGCTGCGACTCCAGGTCTTGGCGACGCTAATGGTTTGGGTGAATTTACCGTTTCTGTTTGTACTGCAGATCACGCTGTTCATGCAAGTGAAGAGTTAAAAAAATCTATCGAAAAAATGAAAAAAGGTGAGCGTCAAAAGTTCTTAATCGGTACAGGTCACGGTATGTGTACATGTCAAGGTGCGGCGTTTGAATATATCT
>JAVHRU010000070.1:0-39424 GCA_036171835.1 Sulfurimonadaceae bacterium
TCTAAAATGAGTTTTATACGCTCAAAGGCAGGCATCGCACAAAACTACTAAAAGTGTAAAAAAATATCCATGACAGTAAAAACGTTACAATAAATAATAATATTTCATTCAATTTAAATAATATCAAAAAATCTTTAAGTTTTATTCCGCTACAATCACTTGATAATGACTTTATATTTTTAAACTTTATAAGAGATACAGAGTCAGGTGGTGGGCCTTTTGATTTATATGTTGGAAATAAAATAAGTTACGACAGTACGTGAACGCGGGGTTGATAACATAAATGTTTCTATTATGCAGATGAAAAAGTAAAAATTTAACATTTGCTTTAAATATATTTGTAGATGACGATTTGACTGTACTTAAATCTAAATAGCTAAGGGTGAATGTCACAAGATTTATAGACAAAGTGCGTAAAGATGAAAGTAATTTAAAAATAAACTATAAGTTTTTAGATAACAATGCATTGCATGGGATGATTATAGTTAATTTTAAGTAGGTGGAAAAATGAATTTAAAAAACCAGCAGAGTTTTACAAGCGTTATATCTGTTGACCCATATAAGAGAGAATATTTTAAAGGTATATCTAGCCATCTCGAAAGAGAACTGGATCCTACGTATTCAAAAACTCAATATGTGCTGTCTTATCTTGGTGCAAAAAGTTTTATTAGTTCTCTGATAAGTGTTAGCAAGAATATACCAGAAGACGACTTGCCTGATATTATAGAAAATAAAGTCTATGAAGATCTTGCCCTTGATATGGCAATATCATATAAGATAAGCTATATTGAGGCATACAATAATATTGATGAAACAAATCGCTTTTTTCATGTTTTTGTTGTAGATCCACTTACACTAGATGAAGATTTTCAGTATGTTGTAGAAGATATAAAATATATAGATCAGATTATACCTGTTGCACTTTTGTTAAAAACTCTTTATACTAAAGAGATTCTAGATAATAATGGTGTTGATTGTTTTATATATTTACAAGAAAATGACGCATTCTTAACTATTTATAGTGACAGTGAATTTATATATACAAAATCCATAAAATTTTCTCTTGTAGAACTTCATCAACGCTTTTGTGAACTGTTAGGTGAGCAGATTTCCTTTCAACTGTTTTCACAGCTCTTATCTAGTGAAGGTTTAGCTACTTCTAATAAAGAGTATCAACAGCATCTCATTAAACTCTTTTCTGAAACCTTTGTACATATCAATGATGTTTTAACTTATGTTAAAAGAGCATTTGAAATAGAAAAAATTGACCATATTTATATTGGAAGTGAACTTGGTCAGATTGCTGGGCTTGATGAATACTCACAAACTTATTTAGCCGTAAAATCAAGTGAATTTGATTTTAATTATGGATATACTACCGAGCAAAATCATTTAAATCAATTCCATGCATTAATGCATTTATATACGACTATGCCGAGTACACAAAGATATGAGTGTAATTTTTCTATATTTCACAGACCACCTCCTTTCACAAAAAGAGAAAGTGGTAAGTTTATCTTACTGACTTCTGCTGCATTAGCGATTGGCTTGCTTTATCCTATTGTAAATTGGTCACTCTCTTATGCTGAGACTATTAGATATTCGATGCTATACCAAGATTATACTACTGCGCACCCTATTAAAATGACACGAGAAGCAACTATCAATTTAAAAGAGAAACAAAAGATTGAAGCTGACAATATTAAAAAAGCAGAAGAAAATGAATATAATAATAAGAAAAATACACTTATTAAGATTCATGAAGTCAAAGTGAATTATCCTATGAAAGCGAAGCATTTAACATACTTAACTAAGGATCTTAATAAATACTCTGTGATGCTAACAAACATTGCCTATGATGAAAGTGATAGTAATAAAACATTTATCTTTTCACTTAGTTCGACAAGTGATAAAAAGATCACGGAACTTCTTGAGTATTTAACGAAAACAAAAACTAGTACATACAAATTTTCTCTCGAACATATTGATTTTAATGAAAAAGAGAAAAACTATATTAGTGAATTGAAGGTAAAATTATTATGAAAACAAATATCGAAGACTACCTTTATAAAATAGACCAGATTATGGGTCAAAAATCTAAAAAAGATTTGTACCTAATTTATCTAATGATATTTTTATCAATTCTTGGAGTTTCATATAGTGCACTATTTGACCCATCCAAAAAAGCATTTGACGATGAGCATGCAAGAGCCGAGCAGATGCAGATAACATTAAATGTAGATAAAGATTATCTTATTGCAAATCCTGAGACAAAAATTGTTCAAATCGATAAAGATATCAAATCTTTACAAGATCAGTATGCAATGTTCAAAGATGATAACAAATACATTATAGAACAGATAGAAAAAATATCTTCCCTATATTATAATGAAAAAGTTTGGGGACAATATCTCAATTCAATTTCACAAAATGCAAAGAAATATAATCTTAAAGTACTGAATTTTAGTAATACTTACGAAACTAATAGTTCTGGATTTGGACATGTTTTAGATATTCATGTAAAAGTAGACGGGAGTTATAAAAATACTTTAAAATTCATCAACTCATTAGAGCAAAGCTTTTTAGTTGTAGATTTACATGATTTTACTATTAAAGCCGACAAGAAGCTTTATACAGATCTTAATATATCAGTATGGGGGATTAACTAAGATGAAAAATATAATTTCAATACTTGGTTTACTGACTATCACTTCCGTTGTTTTTGCTGATGTGACGCCAATGGATATAAATCAAGCGCATACTGGCGAACTCGGATGGGTTGATGAACAGATCAAAGCCATTATCCCCGCAAGAGTTGGGATATCTGATCAAGAAATAAATTCGCTCACTGAACCATTCAAATTTAAGCGTGACATAAATGCAAGTGCAAGTGATCTTAGTAAATATTTTTCTCTAAAATCACATGGAGTTGCTATAGCGATACCAAAACCACCATTAACTGTTACTCTAATAATAAATAAAAAAGCGTTTATTAGTGGAAAATGGTATCAGGTTGGCGATGTAGTAGATGGTTACACTGTAAAATCTGTTGAAAGTACGTCTGTAACACTTGCCAATAAAAAAGGCGTAAAAGTGTTATCAATCAAATCTGATAATTCAAATCTAAAAATTAAAACCAAGTAGGGACAATAATATGAAAACACAATATCAAAATATATTAAAAACTTCAGTTGTAAGTACGGTGGCAGCGCTTATGTTATCTACTTCTGCTTGGGCAGATTGCACGTATGAGCTATTCAATATAGGCTCAGCAAAGGGTACAAAAATTGCAGATTTTATTGATCAACTAAGTGATGAGTGTGAATTTAGTGTTGTTGTCACTGATTCTCACGCCGAACAAATACTTAACTCTGCGCTCAATAAAACGCATATTAAGAATCTTACGATCAATGAAGTGCTTGACTTGATCTTGTCACAGAATAATCTCAGCTATGCTCTTGAGAACAATACGTTAAGGATATCTTATTTAGAGACCAAAGTTTTTAATATAGATTATATTCTTTCACAAAGAAAAGGAGTTGGTAGCACAGATGTCACTTTAAGTTCTGCATCTAATGCTACAACGAGCAGCACTGGTACAACTGGTAGCACTGGCTCAACAGGTGGTTCAACAGGCACTGGAGCATCTCCTTCTAGTGCAAATTCTGGGATTAAAATTGAATCAACTGATGAAGTTGTATTCTGGTCACAACTCGATACGGAACTTGGAAGTATCTTAAATAGACCGGAAGACAAATATATAGCAAAAGCACCAGTGATCAATAAAAATGCAGGACTAATAACAGTAACGGGAACAAAAGAACAAGTAGATAGACTTGACAGTTACATCAAAAAACTTCAAGAAAAAGTGAAACTTCAAGTTCTTATGGATGTGCAGATTTTAACTGTTACAATGAGTAAATCAAAAAGTACTGGCATAGATTGGTCTCAACTTTATAAGTTACAAAATGGTTCACTGGGATTAAATTATATGAGTTCCAACAATGTTGTAACAGGTACATTTGCTGGTAAAGACTCAACTATAACAACCGTAGGAAATGCAGCTAAAAACGCCGCAAATTTGTTTTCAGTACAAGCAGGAGGTAGTTTAGATCAGGTTATCAAGTTCTTAAAAACTCAAGGGAATGTAAGTTCTATCTCTAATCCAAAAGTACTAACACTCAACAATCAACCAGCAATGGTAACTGCAGGAACAGAATATTTTTATACAATTAAACAATCTACTAGTACAACGGGTACTGCAACAACAACTGCAGAAAATGACACTATTAGCTCTGTTTTTGCCGGAGTGCTTTTAGATATTACACCTGAAATTTCAGACAATGATATGATTACACTCAAAATAAATCCATCACTTTCTGAAACAACAACGGATATGTCCACAACAACTTCAGCAGGTAGAACAACTCCACCAGACTTAAATAGAAGACAACTTTCCTCTGTGGTAACGGTAAAAGATGGAAACAGAATTATCTTAGGCGGTCTTATCCAAACAAGCACAAATAAATCAGGTAATAAGATTCCTCTCTTGGGAGATATTCCAGGTCTTAGCTATCTCTTTGGACGTGATGAAGATTCTAAGCAAATTCAAGAGCTTGTTATTGTTATAGAGCCACATATTATACGTACAGGCAAATCAAATCCTTCACTTTCTGATTTGGGATATGAAGGTATAAGTGATAGCATACTCAAACACGGCGCCACTTCTGATCAAATAGATAAAGACAATGAAACTGCACAAAAAAAGAATAAAGCGGGGGATAATGAGTAATCACATAAGTATTTATGAAAAACCTAAAATGGTTTTTCTTGATACTGTGGATGTAAAGAATTACGTTCACATGGATCGCTCTTCTGCAATTTACCAGTCACTCAAAGAAACTATTCAAAAACCTTTAAAAATGATTCTCTTATTTGGAAGACCCGGAACAGGTAAGAGCATGCTTCTTTCAAAGCTCTATAATGATCTCTCAAAAAAACAAAAAATCCATCTTTATAGCACGCCGCTAATAGATGAGAATGAGTTTTTTAAATCTTTAGCAGCTGATCTTTTTAATGTAAGGTATAATGGAGAACTCAATCTTACCCAGTTTACTAAGATAGCAAAAAACTATCTTTCTACGGAAGTTCCACTTATTTTACTTGATGAAGCACAACTTTATCCTCCTGAACTTATGGAAAAAATACGATTGCTCTCTGATTCTAGGATCGTAAAATTTGTTATCGTCTTACATAAAACAGAAAAAGAAGATCTCATTGCAAAAGAGCATTTTCAAACAAGAATATGGGAAAGTATTGAACTTGAAAATGCAAAGAGTAGTGAAATAAAGGCTTATATACAAAAGAAATTAATGAAAGAGAACTGTTTTGATATTGCAAATATGTTTACTGACAGTAGTGCGAACCTTATACATAAAATAACTAATGGAAATTATAGAGATACGAATAAACTTCTACACTCTGTATTCGAAATTTATGAATGGTATGAAATAAATCAGCCATATAAGCTTGATAAGACGATGATATCAAACAAGATAGTTGAAATGGCTGGAATTTCAACAGGACTTTTAAATGCTTAATGTTCAGGAACTTGAAAGAAAATGGATAAGATATAAGATAAAATCTTATAGTTTGGTTATTCTTTCATCTGCTCTTTTTGTTATATTAATTTTGATTACAATTGTTTTTTATCCTACTGTTTTACATGTAAATGATAAAAATAGAACACTTACAGCTCTTGATGGCAATAAAACTACTAACTTTAACAACTCTTTAAAAACAGCAGAAGCTAATACAACTGATACTAATCTCTCTGATGATAAATTAGTGCTACATCCTTCACTCAGCTTTGTTGACAATATGGGTAATTCTGTAAATACTTATTATAATGACAATCCAAACAGTATTCCTGAAACAAAAATCGAAGATGTTGTAGAACCTGTAGTAAAACATATTCCAGAAAAAAAAGTTGTACTTGTAAAAGAACCACCCTTTCCTCTTTTAACGACAGATAATAGTAATGTGAACGCACCTATTAAAGAGGTTAAAGCTAAAAAAATTGAAATTGAAGTTCATAGTGCTGATGAGGATTTACAAGATGTTATCAAGAGATTTAAAAAGACAAACAATCCTACCCTTGGTCTTTTTCTTGCTAAAAGATATTATGATATGAAACAATATAACCTTGCTTACAACTATGCACTTTTAACAAATCAAATAGATAGTAAAATTGATATGAGCTGGATTATCTTTACGAAATCCCTTGTAAAAATTGGGCAAAAAGACAAGGCTATAAATACTCTTAAAACATATATAAAAGATTCTAATTCCAAACAGGCTGTAACACTTCTTGATGAAATAGAGTCTGGACGTTTTAAATGAAATTTATTATCGTTTTATTATCATTAGTCATGTTTTTGCTTGCAAATGAAAGACAAGATATTTTTAGTTTATATCAGCTTAAAGAATATGATAAAGCATGTCAGTTAGGTTTAGTGAATTTGAATAAAAATAGAAAGGATGAAAATTTTGTATCTATTTATGCATTTGCCTGTCTTAATGCAGATTATATTGATAGATTAAGCGTACCTGTTACACTTTTAAAAAATACAGCGGAATCTCGTTCAAATGCAGCGTACTTGTCTATCATCCTAATGCAAAAGAAGCTTTTAGAGCACTCTTTAAATGATGATTATTATCTTAAACCTTTAAAAATTCCTACAACTGATAATGTTCTTTCCAAGGTATTTGATCTGTATTCAAATCTTTCGATACTCAAAAAAATTCCAGTATACGAATTTATTGATCCAAATAATGCTAAAATAAGATACAGACTCTATCTTATCGGTGATAGAAGCTCTAATAATATTGTTATTGAAGAGCTTTATGAGTCAGTCTTAGTCAAAAAACATATTTATAGATAAGTTTAGGAAGTAGCGAATATGGATAGAATAACATTAGACTTATTGGCACAAAACCATATTACCCAGAGACAAATTGATAGACTGCTATCCCGTGGGGTAAATGAGGAAACTGTTTTGTATACACTTATAAAAGTGGGCGCAGTATCAATCAACTTTGTAAAAAGGTTCATAGTTGAGCAGATTAGAACAGGAAAATATGATCTTCATATTTTAAAGAACTACCTCTTTATCAAAGAATCTGAGGTTTTGGAAGCTCTTGCAGAAATTTTACATATAGGTTATTTAGATCTAGATTCCATAGATATGGATTATAAGCTAGCCGAAAGAGTTCCTCTTAATCAATTAAAAAAATATAATGTCCTCCCAATTTCTCAAGATGAAATGAGTATTATTGTAGTCTTTGAGGATCCATTCAATATTGAAGCTCAAGAAGCTATACAGAGAATTTTTCCAAAAAGACTACTTAAAGTTCATCTTGCAACATCAAGACAGATACAAGAATATCTCTTTAAAATTGCCTTAAAAGACAGTGTTAAAGAGCTTGTTACAAATATTAGAACTGAACTAAGGTCTATCGGCAGTATTGAAGAACAGCAGGAAGCATCTTCAATTCTTCAGCTCATTGATGTCATACTCAATGCCTGTATCAAAAGTAGAGCTAGCGATGTACACGTCGAACCGACTGAAAAAAACTGTGTGGTGCGTACACGTATAGATGGAAAACTAAGTGAAATTTTTATTTTTGACAAAGATATTTATCCTCCTCTTGCTTCACGACTCAAACTTTTGGCCAATTTGGATATTGCAGAGAAAAGAAAACCTCAAGATGGTCGTTTTTCTGCAACCTTAAATGCTAAAGAATTTGATTTTCGTATCTCTACTTTACCTATACTATATGGTGAATCTATCGTTATGCGTATCTTAGATAAAACTAAAGCGCTTGTAAAACTTGAAGATGCAGGAATGGATACTGTAAGTTATAATAAATTACTACAAGGTTTGTCTTCTCCTTTTGGTATTATCTTAGTCACTGGACCTACCGGCTCAGGAAAGACGACCACACTCTATGGTGCTCTCAATGAACTTCGGAATGTTGAAGACAAAGTAATCACGGTTGAAGATCCTGTTGAGTATAGAATGAATCTTATTCAACAAGTTCAAGTCAATGCGCCTGTCGGACTCACTTTTGCAGCAGCTCTGCGATCTATTTTGCGCCAAGATCCTGACAAGATAATGATAGGTGAAATCCGTGACCAAGAAACACTCGAGATTGCGATTAAAGCAGCTTTGACCGGACACCTTGTTATCTCAACATTGCACACAAATGACTCCATAAGTGCAATTCCTCGTATGATCGATATGGGAATAGAGCCCTATCTGATTAGCGGTGCGCTTGTAACGGTTCAAGCACAAAGACTTGTGAGAAAAATCTGTCCAAGCTGTAAAACTCCAGCTATAATCCCAGAGTCTTCTATAGAACCATACAGACATATGGTTCCAAAAGATACGGTCTTTTATATTGGTGAAGGCTGTGCAGAGTGTAATGGAACTGGATACATGGGACGTGAAATGATTTGTGAAGTACTTCCTATCTCTGAAAAATTATCAAGTATGATAGCAAAAGGTGCGTCAAAAGAGGATATACACAAACAAGCAGTGACAGAGGGCTTTATAGGTATGTTTGAAAATGGAATGCAAAAAGCCATAAATGGCATAACAACATTCGAAGAAATATTAAGGGCGGCTAAAGGATGACTTATTTTATTGCAACAGTTCTTTCCAAAGGAAAGAAAGAGAATTATGGATATTATGCGGAAACAAAAAAAGAAGCGCATTACCTTGCAAAAATTAAATTTTCAGGGATAATTATCAAGGTCGCTGAAGCAGAACCTCCCCTAGAGGAAAAGTTTAAGCAATTCAAAGCAAGTCTTACAAAAAACATGCAAAAGAAAAAAATAAAGCAGGATGCTCTTATCGCATCTACAAGACAACTCGCTGTTATGACAAATGCAGGAATTCCAATAAATGATTCGATAAAAGAGATTGCACGTTCTGCGAATGATAACAACTTAAGAGATATTTTTCTCTCTATTGCAGATGATATCAACTCTGGACATAGTTTATCTCACGCGGTGGGTAATTATCGCTTTGAACTTGGTAATCTAACACTTGCCATGATTGAACTTGGAGAAAAGACGGGAAATGTTGCCGATGCGCTTTATTCACTTTCAAATATGCTTGAAGAGATACGTGCAAACGTTATCAAATTTAAAAAGGCAATGGCATATCCAAGAAATGTTATGATCGCCATGGCTATCGCATTTACAATTCTTATCTCATATGTTGTGCCAAAATTTAAAGCGATTTTTGAACAACTACATGCAGAACTACCTCTACCTACAATCATACTTTTAAAGCTGGAATATATATTTAACAACTTTGGACTCTATGTTTTAGCTGCTCTATTCATCTCTTTTATGATTTTTAGATATATGATTAACAACTATAGAAATGTGAGGTATAACTTTCACAAATTTTTACTTAAAATTTACCTCATCAAAAATATCATTATGTATGCTACTTTAAGTAGATTTACACTTGTATTTGCTGAACTAGTCCGTGCGGGTATTCCTATCGCAGAAGCCCTAGATACTGCGATTTCTATGGTTGATAACCTCCCTCTTAAAGATAAACTTTCTGCAGTTAGATCGACTGTTGAAAAGGGAGGAAATCTTCACAATGGACTTAAGGAAACCGGTCTTTTTGAAAATATGATTATTCAAATGGTTTCAGCAGGTGAAACAAGTGGGCAGCTTGATAGTATGATGCAAAAGGTCGCAGAGTACTATAAAATGAAGTTTGATGCTATAATCGATGGATTGGCAGAATCGATAGAGCCGATTATGCTTATCATCATCGCATCTATGGTACTTTTACTCGCTCTTGGTATCTTCTTACCAATGTGGAATATGGGTGAAGCTGTCAGCGGAACCCATTAAGAAATCACTTACATGTAAGCAAAAATTGGCTTACATGTAAAGTGCCCTTTAGGCTATAAGCCTATTCTTCTTCCTCTTTTGAGCCTTTTTTCACCAATTTTTTATAATTTTCATCCATCTCTATAAGTCCCGCTTCATATAAAAACTGTGAAGCTACAAAATCTATTTTTTTTATCTTGTCATATTTTGCATAACTGAGATACAACATATCTTTTGCTCTTGTCACAGAGACATAAAACAGCCGCCTTTCCTCTTCTATATTGCCGCCTCTTGCCATTAGTTTTCTATTTGGAAATCTTCCGTCCATTAGATCGATAACATAAACCTCTTTGTACTCCAATCCTTTAGATGCATGAATGCTCAGAAGATGAACACCCTCGCCTTGCGTTAAATCTTGAGAACCTAAAATCATAGCGTTTAAAAAACGTTCATGCTCTTTATAAGGCTTGGAGAGTTCTTCTAAAAGTGCAGCTTTTCTAACAATTCTAACCTTAGCTTCCGTTTCCTGTTTCTCATCAATAGATCCATCTTTTTGCTGTGCCCTTTTTTGCGCAAGATGAGCAATGATCATCTTATAAAGTTCAGATTCACCCATTTTTTTTACAATAGTTCGAGGCTGTTTGATACCCTTTAAATCACGAAAAAGCTGATAAAAAAGATGTAAAAAAGTCGCACCCTCTTTTGTCAATTTTGGATGTTTTAAAACTGCATTTTTTAAAAATTTCTCTTCAAACCCAAGCTTTGCAAAACGTCCTATTGCCCCAAGTTCTAAGAAATCATCAAATAATCCAAGCTGATGATTGAGGGTTCTTTTTTCAAAAGGATTTGAAATCGCACTATCAGGTGCATATAGCCCATAAAATATGGAACCGTTGCCAAGAGTTTTAAACGCAGTGTAGATCTCTTTTGCCATTGAAGTTCCGACACCTTTAGCGTATTCAAAAAGATGGATAAAAGCCATCATATCAGACTCGTTGACTAAAAGTGTATAAAGATCAAGAAGAACTTTTATCTCCTTTGAATCAAAAAAACTTGTTCCCCCTTTTCTTCTACAAGCAATACCTAACTCTTTTAAAGCCACCTCTATCCCATCTGCAGAAGAGTTATTTCTAAAGATGACAGCGATCTCATCTCGAGCAGTCATTGAATCACGAATCGATGAAGCAATGCCATGATACTGATCAAAAAGTTCATCATAAGCTACGAGTTTTGGAGCTTGGGCACTTGGCGCAGTTCTTGTAAACTCTAAAGCTTTTGGATAGATACGTTCATTGTAAGAGATCACTTTGTTTGCAAGAGAGAGAATAGGAACAGTCGAACGATAGTTTTTATTGAGTGTAAAAACTTGTGCATCACTAAACTTCTTATCGAAATTCCCTATGATTGAAATATCTGCACCATTAAAAGCATAAATACTCTGGTCATAATCACCAACACAAAAAAGAGAATCGGGATTCATAGCATCTATGAGCGTTCCTTGTAGAGCATTGGTATCTTGATATTCATCAACAAGAACTTCTTTATATCCAAGATGTTTACTTTTACAAAGATCACGCATCTTGATAAGCAAATCATTAAAGTTTAAAAAACCGTACTGGATCTTTAAAGACTCAAACTCATCTACAATATCCGCATAAATCATCGCATACGTCTCATGCTCACTTTGATTTTGTTTTATCCACGTTTCAAAATCAAGAGCCATTTCCGTATTTTGGTAAAAAGAGTACAAATCATACAGGTAGTTCGCTCCATAAGCAGAGACCTCAGCATCAATATGTGTAAAACTACGCTTATCGTGTACACTTCGAAAGAGAGTTTTAAGTTCACGTTGCTGTTTTAGAACGACTTTTCTATCCTCTTTTTTGAGCCATCTATAGCTCACAGCGTGAAAAGTCCCAGCGTCTATCTTTGTGGCGATCTCATTTCCAAAATAGAGTGCTACACGTTCAACCATCTCAGCTGCAGCTTTGTTTGTAAAGGTGAGCAGAAGTATCTCTTGAGGCTTAACGTCATTACTTAATAGATGCGCAATACGTCCCACAATAGTCGATGTTTTTCCCGTACCGGCCGAAGCGATAATGAGATTGTGTCCAAATGTTGCTGTTGCTGCTGAGAGTTGTTGATCGTTAAGGCGTGAAAGAGGCAAGAGGTATAATCCTTAATTAAAAAAAAGAATTATACCAGATTAGATTTATTTGAAAATTATGCGACTTTTTTGAAACTGCCAATACTCTCAGCGAGTCCAAAATCAGGATTTTCAGATGCACGAAGTACAACTTGACCCATCAAACCTTTATCTTTATTGAAAATTAATGGAGCTAAAAAATTAACTTTTGATGCATCAAGAGGATTTTGCACAATCATAATGTTATACACTAAAACTTGAGAATTTTCATCAATTTCAAGCATAACTTTGGCAGCACTAGGAAGATCAAATGAATATTCTCTTAAGAGATATGGATTAACCAATGAAAAAGAAATACTATTATCATTTTCACTTTTTATCGTTGCAAAAAGATCATCTATTTCACTAAACTCTACACTTTTGATATTCTCAAATCCCAATATTTCAGTTTTTACTTGATATGTCATACACTATCCTTTGATTCTATAATTATAGGAGAAAAGCAAAACTTATTCCAACAATCCAGAGTCTTACATGTAAGGATAGTTTCACATCACTTTCGTTATAATCGCGCAATTTAAATCCTCATTTTAAGGTATATGAATGTCTGAAAACAACTATGAACCAAGCATAATAGAAGAAAAATTTTATAAAATTTGGGAAGAAAGAAAATATTTTGAGGTAGAGGGGAACAAGGCTATTCAGCAAGATGGCAAAAATTTTGCCATTATGATGCCACCGCCAAATGTTACCGGCCGTTTACATATAGGCCACGCACTAACATTTACACTTCAAGATATTATCACTCGCTATAAACGTATGGATGGCTATAAAACTCTTTGGCAACCGGGAACAGACCATGCGGGAATCGCTACTCAAAACGTCGTGGAAAAACAGCTTTTGGCTGAGGGAATCACAAAGGAGGAGCTTGGGCGCGAAAAGTTTTTAGAGCGTGTTTGGGCTTGGAAAGAGGAATCCGCTGGAATCATGACAAGTCAGCTTCGCAAGATGGGTGTAAGTCCCGCTTGGGAGCGTGAACGTTTTACGATGGACGCAGGACTACAAAAGTCTGTCAAAGAAGCTTTTGTTCACTTATATAACCAAGGTTTTATCGTTCGTGGAAACTATATGGTCAACTGGTGTACACATGATGGCGCACTCTCAGACATCGAAGTCGAACACGAAGACCATGATGGAAAGTTTTACCATATCAAATATCCTTTTGCCGATGGAAGCGGATTTGTAGAGGTAGCAACTACAAGACCTGAAACTTACTTTGGCGATACAGCCGTAATGGTACATCCTGAAGATGAGCGTTATAAAGCGCTTGTCGGCAAAAAAATTAAACTGCCACTCTTAGATCGTGAAGTTGCGATCATCGCTGATGAACACGTAGATATGGAGTTTGGAACGGGTGTGGTTAAAGTTACTCCTGCACACGATCAAAACGATTACGAAGTCGGAAAGCGCCATGATTTAGAGTTCATCACTGTATTCGATGAAAAAGGGATTTTAAACGATTATGCCGGCGAATTTAAAGGATTAGAACGCCTTGAAGCGCGTGATATTATCGTCAAGCGCCTTGATGAAGAGGGTTTTATGGTCAAGATCGAAGATCATAAACATCAAGTAGGACACTGCTACAGATGTAAAAATATCGTAGAACCATACATTTCAAGACAGTGGTTTGTTCGCAGTGAAGTTGCTCGTAAATCAATCGAAAAAACAAATGCAGGCGAAGCAAAATTTTTCCCATCAAACTGGATCAACTCATATAACTCTTGGATGGGTGATCTTCGTGACTGGTGTATTTCTCGCCAGCTTTGGTGGGGACATCAGATTCCTGTCTTTTACTGTGGTGACTGTGACCATGAATGGGCAAGTTTAAAAGAGACAGAGCATGAGTGTCCAAAATGTGCAAGCAAGAACATTGCTCAAGATCCAGACGTTTTAGATACTTGGTTTAGTTCAGCTTTATGGCCTTTTTCTACTCTTGGCTGGGGGAATAGTGATGTTGAAATGGACAAACTGTTTCAATCAAATGACTTAAAAGAGTTCTATCCAAATGCCCTTCTCATTACAGGTTTTGATATTCTCTTTTTCTGGGTTGCTAGAATGATGATGATGGGTGAAAATTTTATGGGCGAGCTTCCGTTTCAACACATCTATCTTCATGCCCTTGTCCGCGATGAAAACGGTCAAAAAATGAGTAAATCAAAAGGTAATGTTATTGATCCTCTTGATATGGTCAATGAATTCAGTGCAGATATCTTACGTTTTACTCTTGCTGTTTCAGCGGCTCAAGGGCGTGACATTAGAATGAGCGCGAAAAAACTTGAACTCAACCGTAACTTTACAAACAAACTCTACAATGCAGCGAAATTTTTACAAATGAACGTAGAAACGTTCCCAGATCTTGGCGGTTTTTGTTTAGATACCGATCTTGGAAAATATATGGTTTCTCGTCTCAACCAAGCCACAAAAGAGGTTCGCTCTGCATTAGATGAGTACAAATTCAATGACGCGGCTACGGCAATTTACAGATTTCTTTGGAATGAATTTTGTGACTGGGGTATCGAGCTGAGTAAAGCGGACAAATCTGCTATTATCGAGCTTGGAGCTATCTTTAAAGAAGCGTTAAAACTTCTACATCCGTTTATGCCATTTGTCACAGAGTATCTTTACCACGAGCTTTCAGGCACATCTCTTGATACGAGTGATTCTATTATGATTATGCCATATCCTACAAAAACGAGAAAACGTGAAAAAGAAGAGGCAAAATTCGAGATTATCATGGATGCCATTGTTTCCATTAGACGTGCGAAAGTTTTAGTCGATCTTGCAAATCAAAAAATAGAAAAAGCGTATGTAAAAATCGATAATATTGATGAGTCTGCAAAAGCGATGATGATACCGTTTATCGCAAGACTTGCAAAAGTCGAAGTCGTCGAATTTACGGACTGTAAAATAGAAAACTCTGTGAGCGACATCGCAGATACTTGTGAGACATTTATCCCAACTGATTCTATTGATCTGAGTTCTATCATCTCTAAACTTTCAAAACAGGATGAAAAACTTCAAAAAGAGATCGATAAACTCGCTGGAATGCTAAACAATGAGCGTTTTTGTGCAAATGCTCCTGAAGATGTTTTAGCTAAAAACCGTGAAGCACTTGAAGATGCGCAAAGTAAACAAGTCAAAGTAAAAGAACAATTAAACTCGCTTCAAAACTAATCCCTTCAAAAATCTTAGTAGTATGTAGGATTATCCTACATACCCGCGTCTTTCATAACATAAAAGTCACAATACCCTAGCACACTATATGCATTAAAGTTAGTAACTTCTTTTAAGCGCGCAACAGCATGCTCCATTTCCTTACGGTGCTCAAACCAAACTTGATCGGATACAATCCACAAACAAGGAAATACGATGGGCTCACCTATTGATTTTATATATGAAAACAAACTAGAGTGGCAACCTTCTTTAAAAGGTGCATTAGAAACAGCGGGACGTTTTGGATATAGAGGAGAACTTATCATTATTGCGGGTGAATTTCTTTCCCCTGAAAAACAGTTGCCGCCTAAACTTATGCTCAAACATGCGATTGTGATAGCAGATGGCGAATCAACACTTTTATTTGCCGCTGAACTCAATGATTTTGCCAATTTTGAGCAGACATTTGAACTCTACAAAACTATGTTTTCAGAAAAAACAATGGTAACTCTTTTTGTCAACAACTTGATCAGTGATGCGATTTTTATATACAACGGCATCACGGTTCATACATTTGCCCTTGATGAGAGTTCTGTTTGGAACGAACTTATCGCTCATGCTGATCTAGATAAAAAAGAGCCCAAACGTATGGGTGCAGAAGAGAAACTAGATGCACTCTATGATGGAATCAAAAAAGCTACTTTCTACGCTAAAAAAATGTCATATGATGAGGCTTGCACACTAAAAATGGGCTAACTCTTTTTCCTTGGGTGCATACTCTTTTATGCGCCACCAAGGGATACTCTCTTACTCTTCAAGCCTCTCTTCATCACTCTTTTGATACAATTTCACAATTTTATTTTCCATTTTTAAAGGTTAAAAATTTGTTTGATATCAAAAAATACGACACTTCTAACATCAAAAATGATCTTCTTTCCGGACTCGTAGTAGCCGTTGCATTAGTTCCTGAAGCAATCGCTTTTTCATTTATCGTCGATGTCAGTCCTATTGTGGGGCTCTATTCTGCTTTTATCCTTGGACTTATCACTGCTCTTTTTGGTGGCAAACCAGGGATGATAAGTGGAGCAACAGGTTCAGTCGCCGTTGTCTTAGTCGGTCTTGCATTAGAAGCAAAAGCACTCTTAATCTCTCAAGGAGCGAGTGGTGGTGCCCTTGCCTTTGGGATAATGCAATATATTACTCTTGCAGCTGTGATGGCCGGTCTTTTTCAAATACTTGCCGGTGTCTTAAAACTCGGAAAATTTATCCGTCTTGTCCCACTTCCTGCTATTTATGGATTTGTAAATGGACTTGCAATTATCATAGCCATGTCACAGTTCAAATTTTTTCATGCAGATGACACAGCAATGTTTGTGCTTGTAGTCATCACGATGGCAATTATGTTTTTTCTTCCTAAGCTCACAAAAGCTGTACCGTCTGGACTCATCGCTATCATCGCGCTTACTTTAGGCGTTTACTTCTTACATGTAGACACTATGCTCGTTGGCGATATGGCGAACCTGAGCGCATTTAAAGGGCAATTGCCGACCTTTCATATTCCCGACACGATTTTAAGTCTTGAAGCTCTTAAAATGGTCTTACCTTATGCTTTTATCGCGGCTATGGTCGGACTAATAGAATCACTCTTAACACTCTCAGTCCTTGATGAGATGAGTGACACACGAGGAAGTGCAAACAAAGAGTGTATCGCTTTGGGTGCTGGAAATATGGCTTGTGGCGTCTTTGGCGGCATGCCAGGATGCGCGATGATAGGTCAATCTATCATCAACTTCACTTCAGGCGGTCTTGGACGACTTTCAGGCCTAACCGCAGCTATCGGGCTTATGATCCTTGTTGCCTCTCTTACAGACACACTCAACATTATCCCTATCGCAGTGCTTGTGGGGATCATGTTTATGGTGAGTATCGGGACATTTGAGTGGAGCAGTTTTTCTCATCTGCGACACATGCCTCGTGAGGATGCTTTTATTGTTGTTTCCGTAACACTTATAACCGTTTTTTCTGATCTTGCAACCGCAGTCATCGCAGGTGTCATTATCTCTGCTCTTGTCTTTGCATGGAAGCATGCGCGCATCTTTGCAAAAGTCAGCTTTACCGATGATGGTACAAAAATCTATGAGCTTGACGGTCCTCTCTTTTTTGCTTCAACTGCGTCATTTATGGATATATTTGATGTTGAAAATGATAGTGAGCGTGTGATTTTAGAATTTAAAAATGCTCGAGTTTTGGATTCTTCAGGTGTTGAAGCACTTAACGTGGTCACAAAAAAATATGAGGATGCAGATAAAACTTTGATGTTACGTCATTTAAGTCGTGACTGTAAAGAGTTACTTATCAAAGCTGGCAGACACTGTACATTTGTAGAAGCTGCAGATGATCCAAGATACAAAGTAGCCTATAACTATTAAGTTCAAGGCTTTATGGGTTGTATTCATAAAGCTCTTACATGTAAGCCTTTAATTCGCTTTTACAGTAATAAAACGCTCCGGAATAACACTTCTATACTGTGGCATACTTTGTCCTATGGTCGCATTGATATAAGTCGGATCAGCGATCACATAACGCTCGTTTACAATAGTAAAAGCATCTCCCGGCATTGGCACTTGGATTGCCGTTGTCATATGATTTGCATATTTAACTCCGATAACATTTACATGAAAAAGTTTCTCCATCAGATAGGCATATAAAGTAGCTCTGTCCTCACAATCACTTCCGGGATAATAAAGTGTCTCTTCTGCAAACATAGATTTTTCCCGTCCAAACTGCTGCTGATCTGTTTCATAAATGAATGCATGTTGCACAAATGAAAGCACAAAGTTCATAGCATCGCTTGCACGTTTACCATCAATATATTTTTTAAGCGCTGTAGCCACCTGAATATAAGTCTCATTTTCCATCGGTGCATCAAAATAGGTGTCATAATCAGCCTGAGGATAAGATGTCATAAAATCTATAATATTTTGATTGTAATCAAACGCTACTTTTACCTCTTTGCCTTGATAATTGAACTTTAATATTTTTGAGTTTTTAGCAACTGGAAAATTTGGAAGAGTAACAAGTGCCAAATCAAGCGGTCTCACAGATCCTGGATAATCCTGATTATAAGTATAAATATTTCCAGCTCCACGTTTGTTGTAAAAGCTAAGTGCATAAAACTTTTTATTATCAAGTGTGTAGCTTGGCGTAGAATAAATCATCTTTTTGGAGTGAGTCAATAAGACAACATGATTATCATCTGACAAACCTACTTTGACCGCATATCCAAGCTTATTGAATACAAACCAGCTAAAGAGATTTGCATCATCTGCATCTTCAAATATTTTTGCTGAGAGTTGATTGACCAAAAGATAAACACCCCAATCATTGAGATTTAACTGAGTGTTAGCTGCTTGGATATCAGCTATAAATGCCTGATATTCACTAGAAGCGGCTTTCTCAAAAAATGAAGTGATTCCCTCTTGTGTATTTGGATAAAATCTTGCTTGTTTGAGTCCATACGGTGTTTGAAAATTAAGCTTTGAGCCAAAGAAGAGAAAACTGATATCTTTATGTACAGATACAGCCTTTTGGATGATAACAGGCTTTCGCTCAACGATGGGCTTTAATTCAGGATTGACATCGATCATCACTTTTGGGCCTAAACTCGGCGGTATCACATATGTAGTTTTTGGTAAGATTTTTGGCTTAGGTTTTTCATACAGAGTTTGACCGCTATACTCTGTATACGCTTTCCACTGCTCTTTTAAGTAGTTATCAAAAGCTTCGTCACGCTCATCTTTATACTTTTGAAATGATTCATTCTGGGATTTTTTAAAATCTTCGAACGAACCTGCATGAAGCGTTAAAACAGTAAATAAGAGAAGACTGCTAAAACGGCCAAATCGCATGTACAAGCTTACTTCCCCATCCCTGTTGCGTTGCACGATCCATATCTCCTTGAGTTTTATAAAGTATCTTTGCATCACTCATCTGTGAAGAGCTGATCTGATTACTTTGACTGATATCATACGGTCTTATTACACCGCTAACTTGTATTATCTGCTTTTGCTCGTCTATAAGTATTTCACGTTTTCCTGAGACAAAATAGTTTCCATTTTCCAAAATTTTGATTACTCTTGCAGAAACCGTCGTTGTAAATGATGCATCTTTTGTTGCTGCACCTTTACCTGCAAACGTGGAACTAGAATTAGTTGCAAAACCGATATTAGTCAATCCATTCAACTTATTCGCCATTGCAGAAACAGCAGGATTCCCTCCATTGGCTGCAACTATACCGCCACCCAAATTGCTTGTATCACTGCTTGAAAGTGCTTTTGATCCGGTGTTACTACTTTTTGCCGTTTCTGAGATCACAATAGTTACAATATCATTCACACGCATCGCTTTATGATCTGAGAAAAGAGGATTATCCCCTTTTCCAAAGATACTTCCCTGCGAAGCATAATCCGACTGTTCTTGTTTAGCCGGCATCTCTTCAACATACTTAGGCGGCTCAAAATTGATCTCAGGATCCACAAGATTTTCGGCACAGCCAGTAAATGTGAGTATGACATATAAGCCAATAAATAAAATTTTAATCATAAATATCTTCTTTTTAACAAATGTAAAGGGCGGGTTTACACGCTCTTGCTATAATACTAGCAAAAAAAGTTCCAAGGAAGATTTATGAGTTTAAAAGAACAGATCAATACCCAAATAAAAGAAGCTATGAAAGCAAAAGAAAATGCAAAACGTGATGCTCTGAGACTCCTCAGCAGTGCTTTTAAACAGATAGAAGTAGATGAAAGAAGAGACCTCAGTGACGAAGATGTCATCAAAATCATCCAAAAACAAATCAAGCAAAGAAATGACTCTATTACTCAATACCAGACTGCGGGACGTGATGACTTAATAGAAAAAGAGTTATCAGAGATCGCATTTTACGAACCATACTTACCAAAACAGCTTGGCGATGAGGAATTAAGTTCTGCTATAAAAGCAATCATCGCACAAGTCGGAGCGGAGTCTATGAAAGATATCGGAAAAGTGATGGGAATGGCTAGCAAAGAGCTTGCAGGTAAAGTGGATGGCAAGCGCATCAATGAGTGTGCGAAAGCGTTGCTTTCGTAGTTTTATCTACCTCCTTATTCTCCACAGCTAAACCCAATAGAACAGCTTTGGAAGTTTATGAAGTATTATTGGATTGAATTTGATGCCTACAAATCTGCTAAACATATGCAAGACTATGTGGAAAAAGTGCTTATTGGGTATGGGGATGAGTTTGAAATTAATTTTGGGTAGGTACTTATCGGACTGGTTCCAATATCCCCATACACTACTCCAAGAGCTTTAATTACCATAAATTCATTTTTTCATTCGTTCTTGTAATGTCATTTTATCTCCATCAAATTTTCCTAATTCTACACCCTACAGTGTCATGAAATAATCAATATTGAAGGCTATAGTATAAAGAAAGTATCAAGATGAAATATTGAAGGAGAAGAAAGTTTGTTTTTATAGCGTGAGTTATGCAGTGAGTTCTTTACATGTAAAGTTATTTTTACGATAAAAAAACCCTTACATGCGAAGTGCCCTTGGATGTAAGGTTTTTTTGCTTACATGTAAGCAATATTATTTGCCGTATTTTAGTGTTCTTAGCGCCTCTTCCACATTATCTTGACGCATCAAAGACTCACCGACTAGAAAAGCATCTACTCCAGCTTTGCCTAAATCTTCTAGCTGTCCATGCTCATAGATTCCGCTCTCAGCGACGATAATCTTGCCGTTTGGAATAAGAGGAATAAGCTCATAAGAGAGATTCATATTCATCTCAAAAGTCTGTAAATTTCGATGATTAATCCCGATGATATCGGCTCCCGCGTAGATTGCTTTTGTAAGGTCAGTTTTATCATGCACCTCAACAAGCGCTTCCATTCCAAGATGCCGTGTGTAATTGAGCAAATCTTTTAACTCTTTTTTCGAGAGTGCCGCGGCGATAAGCAAGATAAAATCCGCTCCATACACCATCGCTTCTAATATCTGATAATTTGAAACGATAAAATCTTTTCTTAAAAGCGGAATCCCGACATAACGGCGAATACCTGCGAGATATTCCAAGTCGCCTTGAAAAAAGTGTGGCTCAGTTAAAACTGAGATAGCATTTGCACCGCCTCTTTCATACCCTTGCGCGATTGTAAGAGGATCAAAATCCTCACGGATAACACCTTTGGAAGGACTTGCTTTTTTTACTTCAGAAATGATGCGATAAGGTTCTTCTAGAGTCGATTTAAGGTATGGAAATACATCTCTTGGAACTCTTGCATTAAAAGCCAATGAACGCCCCAACCAATCAAGACTAAACTTCTTTTCTCTTTCAACAAGATCTTCTTTCGTTCTTTTTATAATATCATCTAAAATCATTTACGCTTTTCCTTTATACACTTATTTATTGCTTCAATATGCTCTTTTATTTCTGGTTCATCTGAACCGATTTTTGCCACAACTTGATCCATGACTGTTTGTGCTTCTTTACATTTATGAAGTTTGTAATAACCCCACGCCAAAGAATCAAGATAGAAAGGAGAATCTTTTTCAAGTTTCAATGCTTCTTGCACATAAGAAACTCCCTCACTAATATCCATATTGTGTTCAATCATCAAATAGCCAAGATAATTAAGATTAACAGCTTTAGGATCAGCGTCAACAGCCTCTTTTAAATCTTTATACACGATATCCAAACTTTTTTTGTCAATCTTTTTTCCCATACTTTCATATTTGAAGATGGCACTTTGAGCAAGATACTGCGGTGTAAAACTCTCTACATAGAGTTTTTTGGCAAGTACAGAAGCTTTGTCAAAAAGTTTTGCATCTACATAAAGTTGCAACAGTAACTCATCATTACAATGACAACCTTCTAGAAAAAGCATCATTTTTGAATAATTTTTTTGGTATCCATAGATTTTTATAAGATTTTGCGCAACTTCATCAGAAGGATCAATTGCATACAAGCGTATATAAGTAGCCGCCATAGCGTCTACATTGTTCTCATTTCCATACATTGCCGCTAGTTTCATACATATAAGTTTTGAACATCCATAATTTTTGATATGGGCTTCCATAACATCTATTGCTTCTTGTTTTTTATTTAAATTCACATATAAAAGAGTTGCTACTCTATCCAAAATCTTTTCATCATAATCTCTTGTATATGCCTTTTGTAAATATGCTAATGCGGCTGGTATATTCTTTTCTTTTACATATATATCACCTACCAAGATAGCGTCTGAAGGATTTTGTGTCGTGTCCGCTAGAGATAACGCTCTATTTTGCGCATCTTTCATTTTATCTTGATTGATCAGTGCTAAGATTTCATATCTTTTTAACATACTGTTATCTGGATATTTACTTTGATATTTTGTTGCAAGATCTAAAAGGAGATCATAATGATGAGCATTGAACAAGTCTTGCAAAGATCTATTCAGATACTCTGGCTTATCTGTCTTTTCATATGTTGTATAAAATAGTGAAGCGGAAGAGTTATAATCTTCCATTCGTTCGGCTTCAAGAGCAAATATCACATATCTGTCTTCACCTTCAAAAACCTTCGGAGCAGACTTTACGCTCTGAGCAGGTTTCACGTCATTTACATTCATACATCCTGCAAAGAGCAGTGATATTAAAACAGCATATAATATTTTATTCATCTAAAATTCCTGGGCATTCATCTTTTAATTCATCAACTCTTTGTTTAAAATAATCCCAAAAAGGAAATGTTCTACACTGAGTCGGTCTTGCTTCATATACTTTACAGCCGTTGCTTGGTCTGTCGTAAAAAATACAATCATAAGAACCGTTGTAAACGACCTCTTTAAGAGAGTATTTATACCCTTTTTTATATAAATATTTCTCTATAAAAACTTGTGGCTCAAGTTTCAAAAGAGTTGCAAGAGCTGATATTTCATCGGTGGTCACATAGATATAACCGCTCTCTCCAGTACAGCATCTGCCCTCACAAGTTTCACATTTAGAAGGATCAAAAGCGTAGGGAAACCCCTCTTTTCTCATTAAATCTGGCATTTTATACTGTTCGTCCTTGCTTTTTCATAGACCATCTCTGAAGCTTTGGAAAATTTATCTCCCTCAAAAGCTATGAAAGGTGGTAAAACATTTAAAAGTGATTTGGAATTTTTCCTTACATGTAACATCACTAAAGATGCACTTTTATCACTTTTTGAATGCACGAATTGTACATCAACTACTCTTAATCTAGCAACGCTTAGCTCGGCACAAAGAAGTGAAAACTGCTTAGCATCATAGCAAAAAATAAAATGCCCTCGATGAGATAGAAGCTTAAATACTTTTACAAAAAATTCTTTTAAAGGAAGATTAACATTGTATCTTGCAGTATAAAGCATCTCATCTTCACTACGTGCAGCTCCATCGTGATAAAATGGAGGATTTGAAACGATGTAGTCAAACCCTTTAGCGTCTTGAAAATCTAGAAAATCAGTATGGTGCATTGTATATGCAATCTTATTTTCCTCTGCATTCTTAGTCGCATATCTAACAAAAATCTCTTGCTTTTCAACAGCGTGAAGTTCCACTTTCTCATTGTCTCTTGCAACTAAAAGCCCAACGATTCCACATCCAGCACCCACATCAAGCATTCTACCGCGAGGGTTAAAGGAGCTTATAAAATCATAGAGATAGATAGAGTCGCTGTTAAAACAATAACCCGACTCTGGCTGATACAGTGTCATAAACACCCTTTTTTGATATAATTTTGTAATTATACAATAAGGGTATTAAATGATAATTATTCCAGCACGCCTGGCTTCTACAAGATTTCCTGAAAAAGTTTTAGCAGATATCGGTGGTTTACCGATGGTCGTGCGTACAGCTAGAGCTGTAAGTGCCATCGACAAGGTTGTAGTTGCAACTGATGATGAAAAGATTATGGCTACATGTAAGGCTTATGGCATCGAAGCGAGAATGACTTCACTCACACATAAAAGCGGAACAGACCGTATCAATGAATGCGCACAGTTGCTTGATATTCCAGATGATGAACTTATCATCAACGTACAAGCAGATGAGCCATTCATAGAGATTTCTGTCGTAGAAGCGCTTGTCAAAAGACTCAATAAACTAAAAAGTGAAAATGCAGATTTTGTGATGGGAAGCTGTTTTAATACCATCAATAGTGAATCCGCGCAAGATCCAAACCTTGTCAAAGTGATTTTAGATGACCAAGAAAACGCTATCTACTTTTCAAGATCCCCTATTCCATTTAATAGAAGCGGAGAAGCGACCTATTTTGGACATATTGGAATCTATGGATTTACGAAAAAAAGTTTGTATGAATTTTGTAATCTTGCAGATGCACCAATAGAAGATATTGAAAAACTAGAACAACTGCGTGCCGTGTTTCATCAAAAAAAGATCTCAATGGTAAAAGTTTCAAGTACGGGTTTTGGAATAGATACAGAAGAGGATTTAAAAAGAGCGGTAGAGATTTTTCTCAAATAGTCCAATAAATGGACTATTTAGGAAATGAGAATTAGATGTTATCGCGGATACCAAGATCTGCAACAATTTTGTTGTACGCTTCTCTGTTTTTAGATTTGAAGTAACGCATCAAGCGACGACGTTGACCAACAAGTTTCAAAAGACCTAAACGAGATGCGTGATCTTTTTTAAATATTTTAAGGTGAGAAGTTAATTCTACAATACGAGTAGTTAAAAGTGCGATTTGAACTTCACTTGAACCTGTATCTGTTTCACTGCGTCCGTATTTTGCAACAATTTCTAATTTTTTAGCCGAATCTAAAGCCATAATAGCCTCCTGATGGGTATAATAATCTAGCTTTCTTAAAAAGCCGAGGCGAAATTGTATCTAAAATCTCTTAAATATCATAATAACTTTGTAAAATATTTTTTTGGATATAATGTCTTTACTTTATAGAGTTTTAGGAAATAAATATATTATGTTGATGACACGTGCGAGCGAATACGCTCTTTTAGCTTTAGTAGTATTAGCAAAGACCTCTGGGGCTATGGACTCAGATACACTTTCAAAAGAGCTAAATATTTCTAAAAGCTTTTTGTCTAAGATCCTCCAATCACTCACAAGACACCATATACTACAGTCTTTTAAAGGTGTGAACGGTGGATTTGAACTTATTCGTGACAGTAAAGAGATCACTATTTTAGAAGTTATGCGCGCGGTTGAAGGTAAAGGTCCGGCAGTATTTGACTGTTCTCCTTCAACTGATTCTTGTCCATCTGATCAAGCAAAATCATGCTCACTCTGGCCATTTTTAAACAGACTTCAGGGAAAAATTGATAATTTTTTAGACACAGTAACGATCGCAGATCTAATAGAAGAGTAACATTTGGCAAAACAGGTTCCCTTTAGAAAACAGATTAGCCAGTCTCTTAACTTTTTACTTGGCCAACGCGATTTAAGTGTCGTCTTTTTCGTCGTTGCCATCATCGCCATTATCATTGTTCCACTTCCTAGTGGGATTCTTGACCTTATGCTTACCATCTCGATTGCTATCGCTGTTTTGATTCTTCTTATCTCTTTATATATTCCAAAACCAACAGATCTCACTACATTTCCAACCATCATCCTGATCGTCACTCTCTTTCGACTTTCTCTCAACGTCGCAACGACAAGGATGATTTTAAGCCATGGAAATGAGGGTCCACAAGCAGTGAGTGACATCATCACCAGCTTTGGAAATTTTGTTGTTGGTGGAAATTTTGTTATTGGTATCATCGTATTTTCGATCCTTGTGATCATAAACTTTATGGTTGTAACCAAAGGTGCCGGAAGGGTTGCAGAGGTTGCAGCGCGTTTTACACTCGACTCTATGCCCGGAAAACAGATGGCAGTCGATGCTGACTTAAATGCCGGACTTATAGATGATGCACAAGCAAAACAAAGACGTGCAGAGATCCTTCAAGATGCAAACTTTTATGGAGCCATGGACGGTTCAAGTAAGTTTGTCAAGGGAGATGCCGTCGCGGGGATCCTTATCACTCTTGTAAATATCATCGGCGGCTTTTTAATCGGTGTTTTCCAGCACAATATGAGTGTGTCAGACAGTGCTGCAACTTTTACTATTTTGACTATTGGAGATGGCCTTGTTGGACAGGTTCCAGCCCTTATCATCTCAACAGCAACTGGTATTATGATAACACGTTCATCAAGCGATGGTGATAATTTTGCAGAGGGAACCATCAAACAGATGATGGGAAATGCAAAGATCATGCTTATCGTGGGAGCGATTATGATCATGTTTGCACTTGTTCCTGGACTACCTACACTTTCTATGGGCTTTGTCGGTTTAGTCTTTCTCGGTCTTGGATATGCTCTTTATAAATATGAACTCGGCGAACTCACTATTCTTAACGCCCTCGCCCCGTTTCCAGGTGAGACAAAAACAAAACTAAAAAATGGACAACCTGATACCAGCGTTCCAACCAAAGCTCCACCAAAATCCAATGCGGATATAGCAAAAGAAGAGGAAGCAGCTTTAGAAGATATCTTAAAAGTTGAGATGTTAGAACTCACTCTTGGCTATCAACTGATCCGTCTTGCAGATGCAGCTCAGGGTGGCGATTTGCTCGAGAGAATCCGATCTATGAGAAGAAAGATTGCTTCTGATTTTGGGTTTTTGATGCCTCAGGTTCGCATCCGTGATAATTTGCATCTCAAACCAAACCAATATCAAATCCTTTTAAAAGGGATTTCTATCGGTGAGGGAACAATTATCCCAGATAAATTTTTGGCAATGGACAGCGGAATGGCAACAGGAGATATGGAAGGTGAAGCAACAAAAGAGCCTGCTTTTGGCCTTGATGCCATTTGGATCTCACCAAATAAAAAAGAGGATGCAATCATCAACGGCTATACTGTCGTCGATCCTGCAACAGTCATCTCAACACACATGAGTGAGCTTGTTAAGCGCTATGCTGAGGATCTTCTCACTCGTCAAGAGGTACAATCTCTTGTCGATAAGATTAAAACAGACTATCCTGTCGTTATTGAAGATGTTCTTAAAGTTGCATCTATTGGACTTATACAAAGAGTTTTCAGGGCGTTATTACATGAGAAAATACCACTTAAAGATATGCTCACTATTTTGGAGACGATTGCGGATATCGGAGAGTACACGAAAAATGTAGATATTATCACAGAGCAGGTTCGTGCAAAACTCTCTCGTGTCATCACTCAAATGTATACAGGTGATAATGGTGTTGTTAACCTTTTAACCTTTTCTACAGCAAGCGAGCAGATGATGCTAGAAAAATCAAAAGAAAACAATGGAGTCAGAAACCTCTTACTTAATGTCAGCGAGATTAACAATCTCATCCAAGTCACCAGCCAAAAAGCGACTGAGGTTCTTCAAAAAGGGATTTCACCAGTCGTTATCATAGTTGATCCACAACTTCGTCGTCCTATCGCAGAGATATTTGAAAGATTCAGCCTCGATGTCGTCACACTCTCACATGCAGAGATAGATTCAAACGCCAAATTTGAAGTTATGGGCTCTATAAATCTCGTCTAAACTTTAGTCAATCAAAAAGGAAATACATTGAATAGTAAAAATATCTACCATCTCTCACACACTGACCTAGATGGTTACAGTTGTCAACTTGTTATGAGTTACACGCCACATAATATTAAAAGTTTTAACGCGAATTATGGTGCAGAGGTAAGAAGCAGACTTGATGAAATTATGGATGCCATTAAATCAAACAGTGAGAGGGCAACTATTCTCATCACTGATCTCAATCTCACAATGGATGAAGCAAGATGGCTTGACCGCGAAGTAAATATGCTGCGTGAAAAAGGTAGAGAGATTCAAATAACTCTTCTTGATCACCATGGAAGCGGACAAGAAAGCGCAAATAAATTTGGATGGTATTTTCTAGATACAACAAGAAGTGCGACTAAAATTACTTATGATTATGCAAAAGAGAACTTTGAGCTTCACGAAGAAGAGTGGATGGAAAAATATGTCAATATTGTCAACGCCGTCGATCTTTGGAAACAAGAAGAGGTATTTAACTTTGAGTTTGGAAAAGTTTGTATGCGCCTTATCTCTGAGACAAGAGAACTAAGCCGCGTTACTTTTGGAGATGATGATAGATTTTACAAAATCTCACTTTTAAAACAAGCGGTTGAATTTATCTCCCATGAAAAAGCAAATATCGCTTTAGATGATGCGATTCATAAGATGAAAAAAGAGTTTTTTAAAGCCGAGCAAGATGATACACTTGACAATCTTTCAACTGCTTATATCGTTGATCTCTTAGGAGAAAAATTTGCTCAGATGACTATCTACTACAAAGGCTACAAAGGGTTTTTAAGTTATGGAGTAGGCAATACTTCGATAGTAGGAAATGGCTTTTTAACCAAATTTGACGAATATGATTTCATCGTTGATGTAAGTGCAAGAGGAACAATGAGCTTTCGTGCAAACAATAAAGTAAGCGTCTCCCAAATATCAAAAGAATGGGTAGATGGCGGTGGACATCCAAATGCTGCTGGAGGTCGTATAATAGGCTTTAAAGAGCAATACAGATATGACAAGGTGAAAGATCAGATTTTAAAACTTATAGCAGATAAAGAAGCTATTGCGGGTGATTTGGAATACAAACAAGAGAGTTAAAAACTCTCTTACATGTAAGAGCTTTATTTTTGAGTAGGAAGTTCTTTATCAAGTTGATCTGTAGCCTGTTTGGACTGAAACTGCTGCCATAATTGTGCATCACCATTATGTTCACTGTTTGTTGAAGTCTGAGCACATCCACTTACCATCACTACAGTTGCAATCATCACTAAACTTACAATAGTTTTCATAAAATTACTCATTTGACTTTTCCTCACATCCAATTATTTTAGTAGACTACTTAGTTATTGATAAAATATCTATCAACTCCATTAGCAATTCCATAAGCCATATTTTGCTCATATGTTTTATCTGCTAACATTTGTGATTCTTGAGGATTAGTTATAAAACCGACTTCTACAAGAATAGCAGGCATTTGCGCACCTACAAGAACCCAAAATGGCCCTTCACGTACACCTGCATCTTCAACATCTTTGTGATATTTTCTAAGATTACCTAAAATACCTTTTTGTACATCGATGGCAAGCTTATTGGATGCAATGCGAGTAAGATTAGTTGTAAATTTTAAAAATGTTGATTTACCATAAGCACTCATATCTGAAATATCAGTAGAGTTTTCCATAGCAGCAACCCTTGTGGCTCTACTACTTCTTGAAGGAGACAAAAAATATGTCTCAATCCCACAAGCTTTATCAGCACTTGAGCTAGGTACAGCATTTGCATGAATTGATATGAAAAGATCTGCATCTTTTCTATTTGCCATAGCTGTACGCTCTTTGAGTTCAATAAAAGTATCATCATCTCGAGTCATATACACTTTATACCCTCGACTGACTAACATATTTTTTACATTTTGAGCTACATCTAAGACAAGATTTTTCTCATAGTAGTTTCTATAGCCTATTGCTCCAGAATCTTTTCCGCCATGACCTGGATCAATCACAATGATTTTTTGCTTAGCTGATTTAGAATATTTTTTCACATCTTCTGAAGTATTTTCTTCTTCCTTTGGCTTTTCTACCTTCACTGCAGTGGCTTTAAATAGATCGCCCACTGCTTGTCCATTTGCTGCTGCCACTGTGATTTTAAGATCATTACCATCAATATCAAAACTAAGATTTATTTTATCCTGATCTTCAAAAACAAGACGTAATGTTTTTGTATCAAACTGATTGAGCTTTATTCTGGAAATCCCTTGTTTTGTTAAAGTTTGATTTTTTGTAAGAGAAGATGAAGATATATCAAAAACATATCGAAAACGATTATGTTTTGTGTCATGGATCGTAAAATAGTTGATTTGCTTAGGATCAAGATCTTGATCAAAACTTAAGATTAGAGTATCATCATCCCACTTAACTGACTTCATTGTAGTAACTGAGGTCAAGGCAACTTTTTTCGAAGATTTTATTGTCTTTGTATCAAAATTTTTCAGCTCATCTGCGTACTCAGAAACATCAATATTGAGTTTAGTACCGCTTTTTACAATACCCTGCAAGGCTTTTTCTCTTAAAGGCAGATCAGAACTTGTAACAGCATTTAAATAAAGAGTTTTATAATCATTATATGCTTTAAACAAATTTCCTGTTTTGCTGCTTTTAGAAAGGGTATCTGCCTTTCTTAAAATCTCTTTATTTGATGCTGCACCTAATAGAGATATACAAAATAGTAATGTTAAAATTGATTTAAACATTTATCTTATTATTCACCATCAACTAATTTTTCCATTAACTCTTTGACGGAGATCAATTTATCCAAACGATATCCATTTGTTCCTGAGAAAAAGAGTCCAAGTTCTTTATTTCCGTTATATGCATCACTTAAACGGTCTGCAATACAAAAACCGACTGCTTTGGCTTCAACACCACGATGACAAGGAGCAACACAATTAGAGATACATTTAATTGCAGGACCTTCTCTCTTTTCAACTAACTCTGTAAGATTCGTTCTTACACCACGTG
Organism: Sulfurimonadaceae bacterium; assembly: GCA_036171835.1. Classification (GTDB taxonomy): domain Bacteria; phylum Campylobacterota; class Campylobacteria; order Campylobacterales; family Sulfurimonadaceae; genus Hydrocurvibacter. The sequence continues at coordinate 30,886 of JAVHRU010000070.1, forward strand.
CAGGATAACCTACTGGAGAAGCCATAAGCTGAATATCTTCCTCTTTTGCATTGAGTAGAATCTCTTTGAAATTATCATGGGCATCACATTCAAAAGTCCCGATAAACCTCGTTCCCATCTGAACACCTACAGCACCCAGGGCCATCATCTCTTCAATATCTTTTTTATCCCAAACTCCACCAGCGGCAAATACAGGAATATTTCCCCAGTTTTTCGCTTCTTCAACAACAGGAGCTACAAGATTTTCAAGCTGAAACTCTTCCATTGCACACTGATCATAAGTAAAACCTTGATGTCCGCCACTTTTTGGACCTTCTAAAACAACAGCATCAGGAAGACGGTTGTATCTTTTTTGCCATCTCTTACAGATAATAGCCAACGCTTTAGCAGAAGAAACAATAGGCACAAGTGCAACATCCGGATAATCTTCAGTAAATTCAGGCATATTTGTTGGAAGTCCGGCACCAGTGATAATAATATCAATCCCTGCTTCACATGCATCTCTTACAACACGTCCGTAATCATTTATAGCGTATAAAATATTTGCAGCAAGCGGTTTGTTTCCACATATTTTTCTTGCATTATTGATAATTGCATTTAAACCCTCTTTTGAATAAAAGCTTTCGACTTCTAGTGGTCTTTGTGCAACAAGACGTTTTGCATAAGCTTTATCTTCGTAATATCCTGTACCGACAGTACTAATAACTCCCAGTCCACCTTCTTTTGAAACACTGCCAGCAAGTTTATCCCAACTAATTCCTACACCCATACCACCTTGGATGATAGGCTTTTCTATTATATATTTTCCAATTTGTACTGATTTAAAACTCATTACTTCACCCTTGCTTTTGCAAACTTTCTTTTGCCAACTTGTAAAACATACTCACCACTCTGTAATTGTGACTGTTCATCTTCTACTTTTTCTTGGTCAATTTTAACAGCACCTTGCTTAATATCTCTACGTGCTTGCGAAGTCGATGGTGTAAGCTTACATTCGACTAAGGCTTTAGCGATCCAAATAGGCGATTCGCTAAGTTCAAATTCTTCCATATCTGTTGGCATTTCATTATTTGCATGAACTCTTTGAAACTCAGCTTTTGCTTCTTCTGCCACTTCTTTAGAGTGAAATCTTTCAATGATCTCTAGTGCAAGATCCTCTTTCACTTTTTTAGGATGTAAAGAACCGTTTTCAACATTTACATGTAACGCTTCAATCTCACTCAATGTTTTAGAACTTAGTAGTTCGTAGTATCTCCACATAAGATCATCAGATATGCTTAGTATCTTGCCATACATCTCATTTGCTTCTTCAGATACACCAATATAATTATCTAAAGACTTACTCATCTTCTGTACGCCATCAAGTCCTTCTAAGATCGGCATCATCAAGACTGCTTGCTCTTTACCTATTTCATAAGCACGTTGCAAATGGCGTCCCATCAAAAGATTAAATTTCTGATCTGTCCCACCTATTTCAATATCACTTTTCAAATGTACGCTGTCATACCCTTGAAGCAATGGATAGATAAACTCACTGATTGAAATAGAAGTTCCACTTTTGTATCTTTTGTCAAAATCATCACGCTCAAGCATTCTTGCAACATTGAAAGTTGTCGTCAAAGAAAGCATTCCTGCTGCACCAAGAGTATTTATCCAATCTGAATTAAAAACGACTTCAGTTTTTTGGGGATCTAAAATCTTAAAAACTTGTTCTTTATAACTTTTAGCATTTTCTTCTATATCAGCTGCACTAAGCGTTTTACGAGTAGTACTTTTTCCTGTTGGATCCCCAATTTGCGCTGTAAAGTCACCTATAAGAAACTGTATTTTTGCTCCATATTTTTGAAAAATTGCCAGTTTTTGCAAAAGTACAGTATGTCCAAGGTGAAGATCAGGTGCAGTAGGATCAAATCCAGCTTTTACCGTATAAGTTTGTCCATTTTTATAATAATTTTCCAGTAGTTTTTCAATGCGCTCGTTGTCGATTATCTCGGCAGTTCCGCGTTTTATCTCTCTTAAAGCCTCTTCTATCATCTTTGTCCCAATTTTTAATCTCTTTTATATGCGTCATCTGTTCTTACCAGATTTATGACTTTAACTTTTCTTTCAATTCTACCTTGAAGTTGATAAATATTTGCTTCTAACGAATGAAAGTCGATCTCGCAATAATGAACATGATCTACTCCTTCTTTACCTAAAACTATACTGATAATATCAATATCCAATTTTGCAAGATAGGTTAAAAAATTTGCCAATGCGCCTTTTTCACTCTGTAAACTCACGATAATATGGTAGTGATAAACTTTTTTATCTTCCCATTTAACAAATACCATCGGCACATTTTCTTTTATCAACTGTAGTGCATTTTGACACATTTTGTGGTGTATATGAACCTTTGAACCATGAAGAATTCCGACAATCGGATCACTCATCTTTGGATGACAGCAGTAATCAAAAATCAAACCGTTCACTGATTTATTACTAATTACTTTAACACCTTGATTGATATACTCTTTAAACTTGAATTTCCTTCTCGTTAAAAAGTTATTAAATCTTTGATTTTTACTCAATTCATCAACATATTTAGTTACAGTCTCTTTGAGTTGAGCGAGATCATTGGGTATTTTTATTTTTGTATCACCGCAATTATGTTCATTAAACCACTCCTCAACGCGAGAATGATTCAAATCCATAATAGTTGCAATAATACTGACACTTGTAAGTGTATCAATATGTTTAAACTTAGAATTACAAAGAGCTTTCATAGCAGATTTTGCACGTGATGTCTTTACAGCATCAATCCAGCTACATCTTGTTATAGTCTCTTTTTCAGTAATAATTTTTACAATGTCACCATTTTTTAGTTCTGAGAGGAGTGAGACTTTTTCTTTATTTACAAGTCCAGATACTGCACAATCCCCTATTTTTGAATGTATGACATATGCAAAATCCAAAACAACAGAACCTCTTGGCAATGTGAAAGCATCTCCTTTAGGAGAAAATAAACTTATCTCATCACTATAGAGATCATTTTTTATCATCTCATAAAAATCTTCAACCGATCCATTTTGGTATTGAAGGTTTTTAAGCCAATCCAAACTAATTTCAGTTCCGCCATTTTTATATTTCCAGTGTGCAGCAACCCCATATTCGGCAGTTTTATGCATCTCGTAAGTGCGGATTTGCACTTCAAAGATAACAGAATTAAAAAATACAGAAGTATGGATTGTTTGATAACCGTTTTCTTTAGCAATAGCAATATAATCTTTAAATCTAGAAGCTAAAGGTTTAAAATGCAGATGGATTATTCCAAGAATCTTATAGCAATCTATCGAGTTTTTAGCTAAAACTCTAATTGCCAAAAGGTCAAGAACTTCATCAATACTGATCCCTTTTCTTTGCATTTTCAGATAAATAGAGTATTTATGCTTAACACGGCTAAGTATCTCAAAATCATCTTCACAATAACCATTTTGGATCAAAAGTTTTGAAACAGACTGCTTAAATTCATCCAGCTTTGTTTCAAGTTGTCTGTAATTTGTATCTAAATAATTATCTATATAATGTTTTTCTTCTTTAAAAAGATAAGAAAAACTCAAATCTTCAAGAAGATTTTTCAAAAAAGATATACCGAGTCTATGGGCAATAGGTCCATAAACAACTAAGGTTTCTTCTGCAATTCTGTGCTGTTTATGTGGAGCAAGTGCATCGAGTGTGAGCATATTGTGAAGTCGATCACAAAGTTTGACAACTAAAACTCTTACATCATGAATACTCGCGACTAGCATCTTACGAAAAGAAAGTGCGGAAACGATAAGTTTTTCATCTGAGGATGAAGGAAGAAGCTCCGCATCGCGGATGATATCGATCTTTGTCAGACCTTCTACAAGATTAGAAACATCATGACCAAAAAGTTTTTCTATTTCTTGAATTGTTATCACCGTATCTTCTACAACATCATGTAAAAGTGCAGCGATTGCCATTGATTCATCGTTTGTAATAGAAGCAACAATAGAAGATACTAAAATAGGATGGATAATGTAGGGTTCACCGCTTTTACGAAACTGTGTTTCATGCGCATGTGTGGCAAAAAAAAGAGCATCTTGCAGCCTTTTTGAAGGTTCAATCTGCTTGAATAGATACTCTATCGCCGAGTCAACATTATGAAGATGTTTGATCTTTTCTATATCTAATCGGTTCAAAAGAATACTTTAAAATCTATTTTTTTTCAAAGCCTTTGATTAAAACAAGGCCCTCTGCTAATTCCATTAAAGCCAAGTCTGTCGCTTTGATAGATTTTGGATCGATATTAAGCTTGCTTGGACTTCCATTTAGGATTTCATCTGCACGTTTTGCTACAGCAAGTGCCAAAACATATCTATCTACTCCTGAAATTTCTAACGCTTTTGCTGTTAATTCTTCTACTCTCATTTAAAATCCTTTATTTGTCTTATTTTATCTAACTATAGAACAGTTTTTCATATTGCCATTAATAATATCTAGTAGATTACCTGCTTTGAACATATCACATACAACAATTGGAAGCTTATTATCTTTTGCAAGAGCAATAGATGTGTCATCCATAACTTTAACATGATCATTCAATGCTTCATCATATGTTAAAGTATCCAATTTCACAGCATCCGGATACTTATTTGGATCTTTATCATAAACACCATCAACCTTTGTTGCTTTAATAATCATTGAAGCACCTATTTCTACTGCGCGAAGAGTTGCAGCTGTGTCAGTCGTAAAAAATGGGTTTCCAGTCCCTGCTGCAAAAATCACTACACGACCCTTTTCAAGATGACGTACAGCACGACGATTGATATATGGTTCAGCGATTTGTTCCATTTTTATAGCTGTTTGCATGCGAACTTGAAGGCCTGTATACTCACATGCTTCTTGCATTGCAACACCATTTATAACAGTTGCAAGCATTCCCATATAATCTCCGGAAGTACGCTTAATGATTCCATCTTGCGCTGCTGTTACACCACGGATGATATTACCGCCACCGATGACAATGCCTACTTCAATACCGGCATTGACTAAAGATTTAATCTCACCTGCAATATACTTTAAAATCTTGGTATCAATACCATGTCCAGCTTCTCCAGCCAACGCTTCACCGGAAAACTTTACTAATACACGTTTATTGGTCATAAAATACCCTTATATAAAATCTCGCTATTATAGTGTATAGTCGCTTTAAATACTCTTTTAGAAAATCTATTCTACATAATTTAATGGGAGTTTATTGTAACTAAGATACAATATAACCCTAAATTAAATAAAGAATGGAAAGCTTGCATGTACGAAAATAAATTTTTAGATTTTGATATCAATTTAGAAAGTTTTATTGATAATCTGACACTTGTTATAGATCAAAACAATCAAAAAGTTAATGAAATTTTATCAATCAAAGAGAAAACTTTTGCCAATTTTATCAAACCATTTGAGATGATGGATGAAAAATTAGATCAATTTTTCACTCCACTTTCACATATAAATTCGGTCAGTAACTCTGATGAAACCCAGAAAATTTATGCTGCATCTCTTCCAATACTTACTGAATATTCAACTGCAATAAGTCAGAATTTGGAGATTTATAAAGCCATCAAAATGATATTTGAAAATGAAACACTGAGTGATGAACAAAAAAGAGTGTGCCAACTCAATATTCAAAATTTTGAACTCAGCGGTGCGCACTTGGATGATACTACAAAAGAGAGATTACAAACTATCCATCTTCAAATAAATGAAATCTCTAATGACTTTTCTCAAAACCTTTTAAATGCTACAAATGAGTTTGAACTTATAGTGGATGCAAATGATGTTGAGGGAGTTCCCCAGAGTGATATTGAAGATTTAAAATTTGAAGAAAATGGAGTAATCCATTATAAACTCAATCTACAAATGCCAACATATATTGCTTACATGACATATGGAAAGAATCAAGAAATCAGAGAAGAACTTTATAAGGCTTACACTACAAGAGCACCTCAAAATGCCAAGATAATAGAAAAGCTTTTAAAACTAAAATTTGAGATGGCAAACCTGTTAGGATTTAAGAATTTCAGTGAATATTCTATCGCTTCAAAAATGGCACCATCTTCAGATAAGGTGATAGAGTTTCTGCAAAAACTCATAGATTCCTCTATAGACCAAGCAAAAAATGAGTTAAATGAGTTTCAAGAGATCACTAAAAATGAGATCAAAAGTTGTGATATTGCTTACTACAGCGAACTATTAAAACGTGAAAGATACGACATTGATGAAGAACTTTATAGACCATATTTTGAAAAAACATCTGTCATCAATGGCTTATTTGAATTTTTAGAAAAACTTTTTGGGCTTACATGTAAAGAGATTAATCTCCCTTTATGGCACGAAAAAGCAAAGGCATATGACATCTATCTTGGGCAAACACTGAGGGCTAGAATTTATATGGATCTTGAAGCAAGAAAGCATAAAAAAGGTGGAGCATGGATGCATAACTGGCAAACTCACTGTACGAATGAAAATGGCAGTGAACAACTCGCATCTGCATTTATAGTGTGTAATTTTCCAGCGTCAAACAAAGAAAATCCATCTCTTCTTCGCCATGATGATATTGTCACTCTCTTTCATGAGATGGGACATACGATCCATCATATTCTTTCAAAAGTCAATGAAAATGAAGTAAGCGGAGTGAACGGTGTAGAGTGGGATGCTGTAGAATTTCCATCTCAACTCTTAGAAAACTTTGCATATGAACCGCAGGTACTAAAAATGTTTGCAAAACATCATAAAACAGCTGAAGTACTTCCTGATGAGATGATTGATAAACTCATTGCATCTAAAAATTTCCAATCAGCACTTTCAATGTTACGCCAACTTGAATTTTCACTCTTTGATTTCAAACTCCACATGAACATATATAACAGCGATGAAGTACAAAATCTCTTAGATTCTATCAGAGAAAAAACAGCACTTATAAAACCACCAGCATACAACAAATTTCAAAATGGATTTTCTCATATCTTTGCAGGTGGATATGCAGCAGGTTATTACAGCTATAAATGGGCTGAAGTACTGAGCGCGGACACCTATTTTCAGATAGTAGATGAGGGAATTTTTGGCTCAAAAACTGCAAAAGATTATCTCAATATTGTTTTAGAAAAAGGTGGAAGTTATAGCATGCAAAAACTCTTTGTTGACCTTATGCAAAGAGAACCTGATGTGAAAAATCTTTTAAGGCTAAATGGCATTATGTAGATGAAATTTCTACTGCTAAGCTTATTTATACTATCAATATCTTATGGAGATGACGTGATTACAATAGCAACATATAATGTAGAAAATTTGTTTGACTTAAAAAAATCTGGATTTGAATATGAAGAGTATATTCCAAATAGTGTTTCACAGTGGAATCAAAAAAATTATGATATAAAACTCAAAAATATCTCAAAAGTTATAAGAGACATAAATCCAGATATTATAGCTCTTGAAGAGATAGAATCTTACCAAGCGTTTATAGACCTAAAAAATCAGCTCAAACGTGATGGTCTATACTATCGATATTTTGCACTTGCAACTGCGAAAAACACAACTGTGAAAGTTGGAGTTTTTAGTAAATTTAAGATCATATACAAAAAAGAGATTCCTATCAATGCTACATACAGATATAGAAATATTTTAGAGACAAAAATAGATGTATATGACAATGATCTTTACCTTTTTACCAATCACTGGAAATCCAAAGCAGGCAAAGAAAGTGAACGTATCCGATCAGCTAAAAAACTCTATACAAGAATAGAAGAGATAGGATTTGATAAAAATATAATATTACTTGGAGATTTTAACTCTGATTACGAAGAAGATCAGAAAATAGATAAAAACCATAATGATACGAATGGCAAAACAGGGATCAATGATGTCTTGCAGACAAAAGTATTAACACTACCAGCTGATAGTATCACTCCGCTAAAAGGATATCTATACAATCTTTGGTACGACACAACTAATGATGCAAGATATAGCTACACTTATAAAAAAAAGAAACAAGCGCTTGATAGCATAATAATATCTCCCTCAATGCTTAACAATAAAAGGTTTTATTATAATGGCGGAACCATTGAAAGTTATAAAACTGAATATCTTATACAAAATAATCAGACATACAGATGGCAAGTGAGTAAACAAAAACCTCATAAACACCTCGGAAAAGGGTATTCGGATCATTTACCAGTCGTTGCAAAATTTAGTGTAATGCAAGGAAATGGAGACAAAAATATGCAAGGTCTGTACTACAATAAATAGCTCATATGTACATCAAAAAAGAGTACAAAAAATTCATAAAAAGTAGTTGATTGAATAATATAAACTAAGTCAAAAAAGTATAATGATCGAAATAGCAGTTAAAAGTAAAAGTGTTAATTGATTAAAAAACAAGGATAAAGAGTAAGTAAATAAGGGGGAGGGGGATTGTAGTTATTATTATATAAATCCGATGAACTAGGCGGCGACCTACGTTTCCACACCTGAAAGATGCAGT
>JAVHRU010000071.1:0-12517 GCA_036171835.1 Sulfurimonadaceae bacterium
AGGCTATTGCTAAAGCTGAAAAGCAAAAAAGTAAATAGTCCATATAAACTCTAAAAGGATTGTTATGGATACATTCAAACTAGAGATTCTAACTCCTAACGGCGCTATCTTCATGGGTAACGTTGTTAGTGTAACTCTTCCTGGTGAAGAGGGCGAGTTTGGAGTTTTGGCACATCACGCATCGTTAACAACCTTGTTACAAGCTGGTGTGATTGATCTTGAGACAGATCATAAAACTGTAGAATCAGTTGCTGTCAATTGGGGTGTTGTTCAAGTGGATGAGTCAAAAGTCGTTGTGCTTGTTGATGGTGCCGTTTCTATTAAAGGTGCTTCAGAGAGTGAAATCGCTGCGGCTTTAGCAGAAGCTAAAAAATTAATAGAAGATGTATCAGATTCATCTGCTGCTATCGCTTCTGTATCTGCAAAACTTGAATCTGCAGCTCAAAAATTAATATAATTTTATGTTGAATCACATTGTAGATTTTTTTCTCAAAAGTCATCCTGTCACACTTTTTGTGTTGGCAGTTTTGACTTTGTACTTCTTCATTATCAATTGGATCTTTTTTTATCGTCTTTTTTCTTTAAGTGCATGGAATTCAAGAGAGAGTTCATCTTTAGAGACACTGCTTATGGGATCACCAAATATTGCACCAAACTCTTACTTAAGTTATTTTATTAAAAGTACCTCTGTACTTTCGAGAGAACTATTTGATTTGGCACAATTTGCAGCAACAAAAGAAGCAACAAAAGGCTTATCTTTTTTATCTATTGTAGCTTCAACATCGCCATTTATAGGTCTTTTTGGTACAGTTGTTTCTATTTTGGATACATTTAGCCATATCGGTCAAACGAGTGGAACAATGGCAATAATTGCTGCAGGTGTTTCTGATGCCTTAGTTGCGACAGCGAGTGGTATCTTTGTAGCTATTTTTGCATACACATATCATCAGATTATAAAAAGAAAAGCATTTGAGTTATCTGGACTTTTGAAAATGCAGTCTGATTCTTTACTCTCTAAAAAAGTGTATTGATAATGTACGATTGGGATGATAAACCAGAACTAAATATCACTCCACTTGTGGATGTGATGTTGGTCTTACTTGCCATTTTGATGGTCATTGCACCAAATATAGTATATGAAGAGTTGATTAATTTGCCTCAGGGTTCTTCGATGAAGCAAATATCAAAATTGTCACCTGTTCATATAACTATTGATAAAGATAAAAATGTCAAAGTAAATAATAACAACTATGAACTGAGTTCTTTTGCAGATAACTTTATGCAATTTGCACAAACATTCAGTGAGAAGCCGACTGTAACTATAAGCGCAGACAAAACCCTTGATTATGGTATTGTGATGTCTGTTATTGCTGCTGTGAAGCAAGCTGGATTTACAGAAATATCTTTAGCTACAAATGGATAATAAAAATGATAGCTACTTTTATTTAGGTGGCTTTATATCATCGCTGATAATGCTACTGGTATTTGTCCTTTTTTCTTATGCTCTTTTCTCTGCTCAAGAAAATAAATCTTATGCACTTACCAAAGATAATGCTATTAACATTTCTCTTGTCACCGACTCTCCAAAAAAAAACGTTGAAAAAAAAGTAGAAACTGAGAAACAAGTTGTGAAAGAAGAGCAACCAGAAGCAACTCAAGCCCCAACTGAAACTAAAGATATTCCAAAAGAGAGTGAAAAGAAGGTGGAACAAAAAGAAGCACCTGTAAAAGAAGCAGATGTTTCCACACTATTTTCGAAGGTTTTTACTAAATCAATTGATTTAGTAAAAACTGATAAACAAGTAAAAATGGATAAAAGTCAATTACAAAAATTAACAAAAAAAGTGGATACTGTAAGTAAGAATGACGTTGCATCATTAACGCAAAAAATCCAAAATACAAAGTTTTCAAAAGCAGCTGTAGAAGTGACTAGTCAAAGTAGTTCCACGGGTGCAGAGGTTAACAAGTATTTGGCTAAAATTCAAGGCCAGATCTATGATAACTTTTTTCCTCCGCTCAATACTCAAGGACAGACCGGTAAGGTTCTTATCAAAATTTCTTCTGATGGAACAGTCCTAGATTTTAGAATAGTGTCTTATTCAGGTAGTGACTTTTTTAATGCGGAAGTTGATAGATTAAAAAGAAGAATTATGATGTTGAAATTTCCAGAAAATCCTGATGGGAAGTCTGGAAGTTATATGATTACATTAGTAGCAAAGGAGTAGGTTTGCGTATATTTTTAAGTTTACTATTTTTTTTCACTCTATCTTTTGGAGCTGATGCCTCGATTGAAGTTGTAAAAAAAGTAGATGTAGCGTCAGGTGTTGGTGTTGAAGATTCATCAATAAGTTATGATGATACTCTAAGAAACTCATTTTTTAAAACTTTAGTTAGTGACTTAAATGTTTTGTCACTATTTAATGTCGATAGGCAACACTACACTACAAATTATGAGAATAGTGATGTTGTAGTAGAAAATAGAGATAAAGATTATGTTATTAGATACAAGGTCTCAGAAGAAGCTGATACATCATTTAACGTAACAATGAAAATTATGAAAAAATCCGTTGTTGTTGTTACGAAAAATTATAAATTAAAAAATAAAAATCTCTATGTTTTTGTTGCACATGCAATCGCATATGATGTAAACGAATACATGGGAGCAGCACCAGTAGATTGGATTAAGAGTAAAGTTTTGATTGCGCGTTTAGTGTCGCCTGGACAAAGTGAGATCCTCGTTTGTGATTATACACTTACATTTTCACAAAGAATAGTTAAAGGTGGAATCAATGTATTTCCAAAATGGGCAAATAAAGATCAAAGTGCATTTTACTATACATATTTAAGCGGAAGAAAACCAGTATTAAAGCTTGTAGATATTAAAACTGGAAAAGCTTCAAGCGTTCTCTCATCAGATGGTATGATAGTATGTTCAGATGTCAGTCCAGATGGAAAAAAACTTCTTGTGACTATGGCTCCAGACGGACAGCCTGATATTTATCTTTATAATGTTGATTCAAAAAAACCTACACGTTTAACAACATATCAAGGTATAGATGTCGGCGGTCAATTTTTGAACGATAATAAAGTTGCATTCATTTCTAACCGTTTGGGTTATCCAAATATTTTTGCATTAACGATAGGTAACAATGCTGTTCAGCAATTGGTATTTGAAGGTAAAAGTAACTCTTCTTGTAGCGCGCATAATGGATACGTTGTCTATAAAGCGAGAGAAAGTTCTGATACTTTTGGTGACAACACTTTTAATCTGCATCTGATTTCTACGGGTAGCTCTGCGGTAAGACGTTTGACAGCAACAGGGGTAAATGAATTCCCTAGATTTTCAGGAGATGGTGATTCTATTCTTTATGTGAAAGAGTACAAGCAACAAAGTTCAATAGGTATTATTAGACTTAAATATAATAAAAATTATCTTTTTCCTTTAAGTTATGGAAAAATTCAGTCGATTGATTGGTAAATGTGAACGTTTTATAAAATTGTAAACAATTATTTTGATACAATGGCAACATATTAAATACAAAGGTGTTTCATGAAGAGAAATGTTATATTATCAAGCGTAGCAGTTGCTGTTTTACTGTTTTCAGGATGTAGTACAAATAAGCCGACTGTTGATCAGACTGCAAAAACAATAACTACACCATCGTTAGAGTCATCTTCTGTAAATACAGGAAATACAACTCCAGTTGATACAACTGCTGCTCAAAATACAACAGATAATGCTGCAGCTAACAATGCATCTATGGCAGATATTGAAAAAAGTATGACTTCTGTATATTTTGATTTTGACAAATTTAATATACGTGAAGATATGAAAGCAAACGTTGCTACTGATGCTGGCGTAGCTAAAGCTGCTGCTTCTGCTTATGGAGTAAAACTAGAAGGTAACTGTGATGAGTGGGGTAGTGATGAGTATAACTTTGCACTAGGTCTTAAACGTGCACAAGCAGTAAAAACTGAATTACTAAACGAAGGCGTTGATGCTAAACGTATCTCAATGGTAAGTTTAGGTAAAAGTACTCCAGTATGTGCTGAAAAAACAAAAGAATGTTGGGCTAAAAACCGCCGCGTAGATTTCAAACTTCTTCCATAATAAATGAAGTGCGCGCTCTCTTTTATAGTTTTTGCATCGCTTCTTCCTATATCACTGCTTAGTTCTGAACCATCTGCGTTCGGGGCTGGTGATCTAGATTCCCCTTCTCCTTATGGACTTACTCAAAGTGAAAAAGTTGTATTGGAAAATAAGCAAAAACTTGATGGCTTACGTCAAAAAACTTCTTCAGTAGATAATAAAATTGATTCACTCCGTGAAAGAGTTGATGGTTTTCAAACAGTTGTTGAAGGTATTTCCAAGACATCACATCAAAATAGTTTAGATATACAAACGCTTCTTGCAAATAGTAAAGAAGGCTCAGAGTCTAAAGATGCACGTAGTCAAAAAATAGACCAACTGATCAAAACAAATAGCGATAACTTAGAAAAGCTTAGATTACTCATGACTGACATGTCTACAGTCGTAGATACAATCAATAAAAATTATGTCTCTAAAGAAGAATATAACAGTTTAGTAAAAGATGTTAATGATATGAAGAGTCTCTTGGGCACTAAAGTTAAAGCATCCTCTAAGTCTTCGGGTGAGTCTTTAGATTCTATGGGTAATACAAAAGTTTATAGTAAAGCTGAAGCTTATTATAAGAGTAAAGATTATGATAATGCAAAAGTCTATTATGATTATTTGATATCAAAAAACTACAAAGCTGCATATTCAAACTATATGGCTGGTGAAGTAAGTTATAAAACTAAAAATTATTCTGATGCTATCTCTTATTATAAAGAGAGTGGAACACGCAATGAGACGGCGACTTATATGCCAACTTTGATGCTCCATACCGCAATTGCAATGCAAAAAACTAAAGATAATGACACTGCAAAGAAATTTTTAAATGCTATTATCACAAACTATCCAAAATCGAGTGAATCAAAAGATGCAAAAAAAATTCTTTCTAGCTTAAAATAACTGTATCAGATACAATTTTTCAGCCTTTATGAAAATTATAAATGATACAATCCACAAAAATATAATTAAGGTGAAAATATGGCAATTGAAGCAAATCAAATAGTCTCTATTGAGTATGAAGTACGTGATGGTGATACTGTTGTAGATAGTAATATCGGTGGAACACCGTTAGTATTTATGTTTGGAAAAGGTCAGATTATTCCTGGTCTTGAAAATGGCATTAAAAACATGACTATCGGCGAAAAAGGTGACGTTCATGTTAATGCAGAAGACGCTTATGGTGTTTATAACGAAGAAGCAGTTGAAGAGCTGCCTCGTGAACAATTCGCTGGCATTGAACTTGAAATGGGCATGAGCCTTTATGGTCAAGGTGAAGATGGTTCAACTGTACAAGTAATTGTAAAAGAGATTGGTGAAGATACAGTTGTGATCGATTTTAATCATCCTTTAGCTGGTAAAGCTTTGATGTTTACTGTTGCAATCAACAATATCCGTGATGCATCTGCTGAAGAAGTAATGTCTGGAGTCCCTGTTGAAAATATGGTAGATGACTCTGGTTGTTGTGGAACTGGCGGCGGCAGTGGCTGTGGCTGTCACTAAATTTATCACTGCTTCGAATGCTTCAAAAGAAGCGTTCAAGACTGCAAATTTATTAAAATCTCTCACTGTAAATACTTTGATTTATGGTGAGCGAGGCACAGGTAAAAAAACACTTGCAAAATATATTGTTCCTAATGCATCCGTTATAGATGCATCTTCTTTTGATGAACTTCTAACTGCTATTGAAAGTAGCAATGAAATAATAATTACCAATATTGAAAGCTCTCCAAATATACATAGAGTTTTTCAAGCGATACAAGAAAAAAAAATAAGAGTTGTTGCGACTTCTGTACATGTAAGTACAAATGAATTATATGATGATCTTTTTAGTGTAAAGTTTGACCTTCCCCCATTGAACAAAAGAATGGAAGATGTTGAAGCTTTAATTGATATTTATTTGAATGAAGTTCAAGAGATAGTGAGAGAAGATGTGAAATTTAATCGTAAAAATTTTGTTCCTGATCTCTTGGATAATTCTATTTCTCTTAAAAAACAGATTTATTCCCATGCTTTTTTAGAAAATATTACTATTAATGAGCTGATGTATCTGATAGAAAATTATTTGGAAGATAAAATCGGGACAAATAGCGATTATCGAAATAATCTCTATATATATGAAGTTCCTCTTATTCGTGCAGGACTAAAAAAATTCAAATCTCAACTGCAATTAGCTGATAGATTGGGACTCAATCGCAATACTTTAAGAAAAAAAATAGCGGACAATAGCGAACACGGATTATAAACATTTGATATAGGGAGTTTTATGAGTAAAAAAATAGCAATGATTTTTCCAGGTCAGGGAAGTCAAACAGTAGGTATGGGAAAATCTTTTTATGAAAATAGTGAGTTGGCACGTGAGATGTTTAAAAATGCTGGCGAGAGAATAGGTGTTGATTTTACTGAACTTTTGTTTGAAGAGAATGAAAAATTAGCTCAAACGGCATACACTCAGCCTGCAATCTTACTAATAAGCGTCATAGCATATCGTCTTTTTCAAGAGGCGAGTCCAATAGTCCCTACACTTTTACTTGGGCATTCTCTTGGTGAGTTTAGTGCTTTGTGTGCTTCTGGGGCCATTGATTATGTGGATGCTGTAGAACTTGTTCATAAGCGCGGTGCTTTGATGCAGGCTGCATGTGATGGAATCGATGCTGGAATGATGGCACTTGTCGGACTTGATGATGAAAGTGTTGAAAAAGTGTGTGCAGATGCAAGAGCAATGGGCAAAAAAGTCTGGGCAGCGAACTTTAACCAAGATGGTCAAGTTGTAGTAGCAGGACTAAAAGCTGATCTTGAAGCGATGGAAGGTGCATTTAAAGAAGCAGGTGCAAAGCGTGCAATACTTCTAAACATGTCAGTTGCAAGCCACTGTGAACTTCTTTCACCTGCACAAGCTCCACTAGAAGCTGCGATGAAAATGATGGTTACAGAGAATTTTTCAGCTCCAATCATCTCTAATGTTACAACAAAACCATATAGTACAAAAGGTGAAGCTATCGCTCTTTTAAAAGATCAACTGGTAAAACCTGTAAAATATAAACAATCAATCGAAGCAATCGCAAATGATATGGATCTTTTTATAGAGTTTGGTAACGGGAATGTTCTCAAAGGTCTTAACCGCAGAATCGCCAAAGATATTGAGACTTTAAATGTTTCTGATATGGACTCTTTAAACAGTGTGATAGAAGCACTTAAAGCATAATAAATGAAAATAACTTTAGTTCAGAATGCACCGAAATTAAACAGAACGAACTTGGACGCTGTCGTTGCCCAAGTACCTACATGTAAGAGTGATGTCATCGTTTTTAGTGAGCTTTCCTTGAATGGGTATCTTTTACAAGATAAGCTACTTGAAGATGCATTTCGCGAGGATGAACTAAACTCACTTTGTGTTGCTAGTCAGAACATAGATATCGTTGTTGGCGGCGCACTAAACATCAATAACGAGTATTTTAACTGCGCACTTTATTTTAGCCGTGGTGAACTTTTAAATATTCATAAAAAAGTGCATCTTCCAAACTATGGGATGTTTGAAGAAGCGAGATATTTTGCAAGTGGCGAGAAATTTGAGACGTTTACTAGCTCCTATGGCGAAGTGGCAATGCTTGTTTGCGAAGACCTTTGGCATCCAAATACCGCAGCAGAACTTTATGCTAAAAAACCAAAAATCGTTTATGTCCTCGCAGCATCTCCAGCGCGTGGATTTGAAGATGATTCACTCGATATTCAAGAACAATGGATGGCCCTTTTAAAATCTCTGGCACTGCATTGCGATACAAAAGTTGTCTTTGTCAATCGTGTCGGATTTGAAGATGGGCTTGGTTTTTGGGGTGGTAGTTGTGTTGTGGGTAAAAATGCAAAAATAATAGAGCAACTTCCACTTTTTGATACGATAAATAAAACAATAGAGGTAATGATTTGAAATTAGCAATAATGGGCGCAATGCCCGAAGAGATAGCACCGATTTTAGAAAAGATTGGCACGTATAAAACAACTGAATATGCTGGAAACAAGTATTATGAAGCAACATATAATGGTGTTGACTTGGTAATCGCATATTCTAAAATTGGTAAGGTCTTTTCAACACTTACGGCGGCAACGATGATAGAGCATTTTGGAGCAGAAAAACTTCTTTTTAGTGGAGTTGCAGGTGCAATCAGCAGCGAGCTTAAAGTGGGTGATTTGATCGTTGCAACAAAGCTTTCTCAGCATGATCTCGATATTACAGCGTTTGGACACCCTTTTGGTTATGTTCCTGAAGGGGCTGTTTTTGTAGAATCTGATAAAACTCTACTAGAACTTTCAAAAACAGTGGCGGCAGAAATGGGCTTACATGTAAAGGAAGGAATTATCGCAACCGGTGATCAATTCGTAGCAAATGAAGAGCGTAAAAATTGGATAGGAAGCACATTTGGTGCAGATGCTCTAGAGATGGAAGGTGGAAGCGTTGCGGTTGTTTGTAATGCCTTACATGTACCGTTCTTTATCCTTCGTGCGATTAGTGACGCGGCTGATATGGATGCGAGTTTTAGTTTTGATGCATTTTTAGAAAGTAGTGCCAAAATAAGTGCTGAATTTGTTATGAAAATGGTTGAAAAAATTGGACAATAAAGTCCAACTTTCTAAAAAAATAATGAGTAAACTTGGCAAGACAAATGCTGAGTTTAATTTAATAGAAGAGGGCGATAAGATACTTGTCGGTCTTAGTGGCGGTAAGGACTCTTTAACAATGGTGCATGCCATGAAAGAGCAACAGCGTCGTGCTCCATTTAAGTTTGAGTTTTTGGCAGTAACAGTGTCTTATGGTATGAATGAAAACTTTGATAAACTCAGAGCCCACTGCGCTGAGTATGAGATTCCGCATGTGATTCATGATACAAATATCTATGATTTAGCAGAAGATAAAATCCGTAAAAACTCCTCTTTTTGCAGTTTTTTTTCACGTATGAGACGTGGATCACTTTACAGTGCCGCGGAAAAATATGGTTGCAATAAAGTTGCTCTTGGCCATCATCTTGATGACGCGGCAGAGAGTTTTTTTATGAACTTTATCTACAATGGCCAACTACGAAGTCTTGCTCCAAAATACAAAGCAGAAAATGGGCTTATCGTGATACGTCCGCTTATCCAGATGCGTGAGCGTCAGCTTGCTGCAGCAGCGTTGGAAAATAATATGCCGACAATCGGCGATGAGGCATGTCCATCAATGCGTTTTGATGTCAAAATGCCACACGCTAGAGCGGATATGAAAGAGATGCTTTTCGATATGGAGAAAAAATTTCCATCCCTTTTTGTTTCCATGAACGCCGCATTTAAAAATATCTCAAACGAGAGTTTTTTCGAAGTAGATAAATTCAACATTTAGAATTTATCTACACTTCTTCTTTTTATAATCTTCATCCGATATTTTTTATATTAAAAAAAATTATAAATATAACACATTATTATCACAAACATACATAAAAAATACAAATAAAACAATTATAAAGATATATTAAGAATTCTTATGTAAGACTGTTGTGTTTTATTAGATAAAATAATTAATGGAGAAGAAAGATGATCAAGAAAATATTGAAACTTTCTGTTACTGCTGCACTGCTTTTTGGTACAACTATAACCTTTGGCGCATATGATAAAAATCCGCCATTTAGTTTAGATAAGTTGAAACCAATCACTTATAAAAGTGATGGGACTACCATAAAAGCCTATGATCCTACTACGGATTATAGGATATTTGTCAACTATGAGCTTGGAATGCATTGTGTTGGTTTTGAGATGAGCTACTGTTGTGTAATTCCTCCATACAACTCTATTCAATCACAAGCGATTAAAACAGGAATGGGAGGAACACTGCCTTCTTTAGTGACACCAGGCGATAATAAAAAACTTTACTATTATGTAAAAGATAACTCCTATTCTGAAGGGAATAAGATGAAGTACTGGAGCGTAATGAAAGACGTTGATGGCAATGGACATATGGATGATCCAGGCGATAACGTTGCGAATTATGTTTGGAAACATCTTTTTATCTATAAAGATCTTGAGGGAACGATGCCTACAGGCGCAACTGCAAAAGATCGTCTTTATGTAGGAAAAGATATTAAAGTAAAAGTTGATTCTGGACCAACAGGAAAAAGTGTTGCTGGAGGTTATCTTGACTATGCTGGTAAAGACGGAGGCAATATCGTTTTTACTGACACACTCGTTCCTGCTGTGACTGATATCAAGCTCAAGCTTACCGCTTCTCATCTTTGGGACGCTCTTGGCCTACCTCTGACTGCATTTAATGATACTACAAGAAAAGGAAGTATTCGTTCTATTACAGAAAAAGATTTTCAACCGTTTCAAAAATCTACGGTTCAGATACATGACCAAAATGGGAGGCCAATTATGGACCATGGACAAATAGCTGAGTATTTTGGCACAAATCCTGTTGATATTCCAAACTGTTATGCTTGCCACTCTCGCGAAGGAAAAGCGGCTAAAATGGCACGTGAAGAAGGTTTAGGCTTTTCAGATAAAGAGTATGCATACTGGAAAACATATCCCGATGAGAGTGAATATATGGCAAGACTTTCAGAAGCTTCCATCAATATTTTAAGTCTTCATGATAAGCATCATGGAACATCGTTCTTGAGTCATTATGATCCAAATGCATCTTCAACCCGTTTAGGTAAGACAGGAGAGATCAATTGTGCAGATTGTCATGGTGATAATGTTTCAGGAAATCTACAAGAGCCTCGTCCCGGTGCGACAGGATATACAACTGTAAAAGCAAAACCACTCTCAGAAGCGATTCATGGTTTTCACTTAGGTATGGTTCCGATGCCTGATGGTGCGGCTAGAAGTCAAGCATGTCAATCATGCCATCCAACACACTTCCAAGATCCGTCTATGAATGATGATACGAATCCTCTTCGTGTTGCTGACCGTTATGGTGAAGGACGATTTAATGATAAAGATATCCGTACAAGCGGTGGTGGTTGTTATGTTCGTCGTGATGCACATACAAATCCAAATGCAAAACCACCTTTTTTCCTAAATGAAGTTGGTAAGTATCTTTTATCTAATGTAAGTACAAAAGATGAAAAAGGAAAACCTACTAAAGAATTAAGAGGATTGTATTGTACAAATTGCCATACAAAAATTGCTCAAGGGCTTTACAAAGCAGATGATTTAAATGATGCAGCGACACATAATGGAAAAACACTTCGTAATAAAAGTTTAAAAGAGATCGTAACTGCACTTGCTGGTGGAGATATGAAGGAATTTAATGCCCTGATTGATCCTAAAACGACAGATAAAAATGAGGTTCAAGCTTATTATAGCGCTCATGAATCTCCAACACTTGTAAAAAATGTTGGAAAAGATGGTAAGCTTGATCTTAAACCTTGGAACCATCCAACGGGTGGAGCCGTTCCATATAGCGCTGCTTCTGGTGGAAATGACTGGTGGTTAAGTGCGGCTGAGCCTCACTGTGCGGATTGCCATGCGGCACCATTTGTTGAAAGTATGGGTGGAGAATACTTCCCTATAGATCAACCTAACAAACATTCACTCTACCGTTACTCAAAAGGTCACGGAGACATCGCATGTCAATCTTGTCATGAGTCTACACACGGTCTTTACTCGACACGTTATGATGGAAAAAATAGAACAGTCGATGTAACAACACATGAACAAGCACTTCAGTATAGTCCTGATGGAAAATATGCTGGTCCTGTTACATGTGTGGCATGCCATACAGTAAATGAAAAAGGTGTTCCTGTTCAACTTAAAGGAACTGCGTATGAGAAAGATTATTGGGCTTCTGTAACATTGGCACACTTCATGAGATCTGGTGATCAAAAAATGGATGTCAAACAGTTAGTAGAGAAATTTCCATACAAAAAATCAGCTCATATCGTTGAGACGACTTGGAAATAAACTCACAATCTCCACACTAAGAATTTTCATTCGCAAGCGGGTTATTTCCCGCTTGTTGAAACCAGCTTTCATTTACACTGCTTAAACCTCCATCGGGTATAAATTATAGGTTTTCAATTCTTTTAGATAAAATACTTCTTACTTATTAAAAAATATTCTTTAAGGTATTGCCTCGTGTCTATGTTTCAAAAATCAGTTTTAAACAGTATAAGTCAAGATGAAAGTAAGGTGGCTCTTAGATGGGCAGAGTATCAAAAATATTTATCCAAAATCGATTACATTAAATCTGTCAAAGAGGAAAAATATCAAGATGGATTTTTGAAAGATATTTTTGAAGAGTGTTTAGGCTATACGCTTGACAGCACTAACCCCTCAAACTTCAATCTTGAACGTGAAAAGAAAAACGAAACCGATGGCAAAAAAGCCGATGGTGTGATCTATGTAGATGGCAAGATT
>JAVHRU010000072.1:0-12489 GCA_036171835.1 Sulfurimonadaceae bacterium
ACATATATCAAGAAACTCTTAGGTTAATTGGATAGTATTATATCAATGATGAATATATTTGATTATATTAAATTAATGGATTTTTTTAAACTCTTGGATGATGATGCGCATGTGAGACTGTCTACTATCTCTCAGATACATCAATATCCTAAAGGATCAGTGTTGTATTATGAGGAGGATGCAAACGATAAAATATTCTTTTTAGTTGAAGGTTTACTAAAAACATATAAAGTTGACCGATGCGACAATGAGATCTTTTTAAGATATATTTATAATAATAGATTAATTTCTGAAATATCATCTTTAAATAATCATGAGATTCACTGTTACGCAAATACAGAGTTTGTTGAAGATAGCGTAGTATTGGAGATAAATTATGAATTATTTAAAAAATACTTTATACAAACAGGTCTGCTTACAGACAACTTTATAGAAGAGATAGCCAATCATACACGTGAATTGCACTGCATTCTCAATAGAGAGCTTATTTTTGATGCAACAGCAAGAGTTGCACACATGTTATCTAATAATTTAGAGAGATTTAATAAATTTAAGAGACACGAAGTATCCGCTATGCTTAATATACAACCTGAAACTCTTTCTAGAATACTGACTAAATTAAAACAAAAAAATATTATTGAGTTTGACAAAACAGATATCATCATAATAGATGAAGGTCAATTACAAAATACTTTTACTGGAAATAATGGATTGAAGTATGCAGAATGAAAATTACTACAAAAAATAAATAAATTACCCCTTTAACGAACTCTAAAGTAAACATACCGTTCTTATATTTATAATATTCTTAACAAAAACTATATTTTTTGACTTAAATCAATAAACGTAAGTTTAAATAATGATACGATTTAGACGTAAAATATAAATCTTAATAGTAGGGGAGGGAATCATGTCATTCTCAAGAAGAGATTTTCTAAAAAGTTCTGCGGCGGCATCTGCGGCAGCGGCTATGGGTATGGTTGTGCCAACTGGACTGCAAGCAGCAGCTAAAGAGGCTGAATCAGGCTGGAGATGGGATAAGGCAGCTTGTCGGTTCTGTGGAACAGGCTGTGGTATTATGATGGCAACTAAAAATGGAAAGATAGTAGCTGTTAAAGGAGATCCTGCGGCTCCTGTAAATCGTGGACTTAACTGTATTAAGGGTTACTTTAATGCAAAAATAATGTATGGAGCTGACCGTTTAACTCAACCATTATTGAGAGTTAATGCAAAAGGTGAGTTTGATAAACATGGAAACTTTGCTCCTGTATCTTGGAAAAGAGCTTATGATGAGATGGAAAAACATATCCGTATAGCTTTAAAAGCGAGTGGTCCAGAGGGAGTAGGTGTATTTGCATCAGGACAACATACTATCATGGAAGGTTACGCTGCTCAAAAAATGATGAAAGCAGGTTTTCGTTCCAATGCGATTGATCCAAATGCTCGTCACTGTATGGCATCTGCGGTTGTTGGTTTTTATCAAACATTTGGTATAGATGAGCCAAGTGGATGTTATGATGATATCGAACTTACAGATACAGTTGTGACATGGGGTTCAAATATGGCAGAAATGCACCCAATCCTTTGGTCTCGTGTAACTGATAGAAAACTTACACACCCAGATAGAGTAAAAATAGTTTCAATTCAAACGTATACACACAGAACATCAGACTTAGCAGATATTGAGATCATCTTTACTCCAAATACTGACCTTGCTCTTTGGAACTATGTTGCTAGAGAGATCGTATACAATCATCCAGAAGCGATAGATTGGGATTTTGTTAAAAAGCATATTATTTTTGCAACAGGTCCTGTAAATATTGGATACGGACTTAGACGTGCAGGGGAAAAATCTATAACTCCTGTACGCACTGATGGTAGTGCTGGTAAATATAGTGCTAAAGAGATGATAGCTATCAATAAAGAGATGAATAAGAAAGTTTCAACTACGGAAGGCCCTGCATTAGAACCATATGGTTATAAAGCTGGTGATACAATGCATAATACAGCTGGTACTCTGGATCACTGGGAAATCTCTTTTGAGGAATACAAAAGATCACTTGCGCCATATACGCTTGATTATGTAGCGAAAATTGCAAAAGGAAACCCTGATGAAAGTATAGATGCGTTCAAGAAAAAACTTCAAGCTCTTGCTGCTCTTTATATAGAAAAAGATAGAAAAGTTGTATCTTTCTGGACAATGGGTATGAATCAACATACTCGCGGTAGCTGGGATAATACTCTCGCATACAATGTTCACTTTTTATTAAATAAACAAGCAAAACCAGGTTCAGGAGCATTTTCTCTTACTGGTCAGCCTTCTGCATGTGGTACAGCTCGCGAAGTTGGAGTATTTACACATAGACTTCCTGCAGACTTAATGGTTGCAAATCCAGCTCATAGAAAAATCGCAGAGAAAAAATGGATGATTCCTGAAGATACATTAAATGGTGTCGGCGTACAAGATATCATGAGAATTCATAGAGATATTGAAGATGGATTGATTAAATTTGCATGGGTAAATGTTTGTAATCCTTATCAAGATACAGCAAGTGCAACGCATTGGATAAAAGCAGCTCGTGAAATGGATAACTTTATCGTGACTTCTGATGGATATCCTGGGATATCAGCAAAAGTTTCAGATCTTATCCTTCCTGCTGCTATGATCTATGAAAAATGGGGAGCATATGGAAATGCAGAGCGCCGTACTCAGCATTGGAGACAACAAGTACTTCCAGTTGGTGATGCTATGAGTGATACTTGGCAGTGGGTTGAACTTTCAAAAAGATTTACTGTTAAAGATTTATGGGGAGCTTACGCACCATCTGGCCCTAGAAAAACTGCTTTACCTGATGTTATTGCAAAAGCAAAAGCTATGGGTTATAGTGAAAATACAACTATGTATGAGATTCTTTTTGCTAACAAAATTGCAAAATCATACAAACTTGATCAAAAAGATCCTATCCAAAAAGGTTATGACAACTCAGAAGGATATGGAGATAAAAGAAATGTTGTTGGAACTGATGGAAAAGTATTTGGCGGATATGGATTCTTTATCCAAAAATATTTATTTGAAGAGTATGCTTCATTTGGCCGTGGTCATGGACATGACTTGGCACCTTTTGATGTGTATCATAAAGTTCGTGGACTTAAATGGCCTGTTGTGGATGGAAAAGAAACTTCATGGAGATTTAATGTTAAATACGATCCGTATGCGGCTAAAGCAGCAAAAGGAACGAACAATGAATTTGCATTCTATGGAACGATCGCCAAAGAACTTCCACATGGTGACTTGAGTGGAATTAAAGATAAAACTAAAAAAGCTCTGACAAACAAAGCTAAAATATTTGCACGTCCATATATGGATCCTCCAGAAATGCCAGATGCTGAGTATGATACTTGGTTATGTACGGGTCGTGTTCTTGAACACTGGCATTCAGGAACTATGACTATGCGTGTACCTGAATTGTATCGTGCGGTTCCAGAAGCACTCTGCTATATGCATCCAAAAGATGCAAAAGACAAAGGTCTGACACAAGGCGGTTTATGCTGGATAGAATCTCGTCGCGGTAAAGTGAAAGCTCGTGTTGAAACTCGTGGCAGAAATAGACCTAGTCGTGGATTGGTATTTGTTCCATGGTTTGATGAGCGTGTATTTATCAATAAAGTTACACTTGATCAAGCGTGTCCGATGTCTAAACAAGTAGATCATAAAAAATGTGCCGTAAAAATTTACAAAGCGTAAAAAAGTAGTAAGGGAAATCCTAAAATGGAAAAAGAACAGGGTAGCGATAGAAGAAAATTTATCTTTGATATGGCTCGCGGTGTAGGAATTGCAGCGTTGGGCGGGTTTGTATGGAGCGCATTTATAGATGAGGCAAAAGCGTCTCAGTTGCTTTTGCGCCCTCCCGGAGCTTTAAAAGAGAATGATTTTCTTCGTACATGTATAAAGTGCGGACTTTGTGTTGAAGCTTGTCCATATGATACTTTGATGTTAGCTCGTCCTGGTGATCATAGACCTCTTGGAACTCCATTTTTTCTTCCAAGAGATGTCCCTTGTTACATGTGTCCTGATATTCCTTGTGTTCCTGTTTGCCCAAGTGGAGCACTAGATAAAAAAAGTGTAACGACAGAGGGACATTTAAATATAAAGTCAGCTCAAATGGGGCTGGCTGTCGTCGATCATGAGAGTTGTATCGCTTTTTGGGGCATCCAATGTGATGCATGTTACAGAGCTTGCCCGATTTTTGGGGAGGCGATTACAATTGAATATAGTAAAAATGAAAGAACTGGAAAACACGCTTTTATGGTACCGATTGTACATAGTGGAGCATGTACAGGTTGTGGTCTTTGTGAACATGCCTGTGTAACACAAAAAGCGTCTATTCATATTCTTCCTCGAGAAGTAGCCATGGGTAAAGCCGGAGATCACTATATCAAGGGTTGGGATAAAAAAGACGAGAAAAGATTAGAAAACGCGAAAGAGATTAAAAGCACTACGGAAATAAGTAAGAAAAGGGCAGTTGACTCTTTAAATAGTGGGATGAAGGATTTATACTAATGGCAAAGCTATGGAATAATTATAGATACCTTATTTTAAGAAGAATAGTGCAGATAAGCCTTCTTGTTCTTTATTTTGGAGGCAATGCGTGGGGATGGAAGATTTTAAGAGGTGATTTGAGTGCATCTAAAATGTTCAATATGATTCCCATGAGTGACCCTTATGCCGTATTACAAATGTTGGCTGCTGGAGCAGTCATATCGGCTGACCTGCTTTTGGGTGCAGCAATAGCAACATTATTTTATATGTTCATAGGTGGAAGAGCATTTTGTAGCTGGGTATGTCCAATAAATATGGTAACAGATGCTGCAAGTTATGCGAGAAGAGTTTTACAAATCGATAATATAAAAGGGACAAGACAACCAGCTTCGAGAAATATTCGATATTGGGTATTGATTTTGAGTTTAGTTGTTTCAGCAATTATGGGACTAGCAGCTTTTGAATTTGTTTCGCCTATATCTATGGTCGTCAGAGGGTTAGTCTTTGGCATTGGGTTTGGTTGGGCTGCGGTAGTCGTCATATTTCTTTTTGATCTTTTAGTTTTAAAAAATGGATGGTGTGGGCATGTATGTCCGCTCGGTGGGTTTTATTCACTGATTGGTAAATTTAGTTTTGTTAGAGTACATCATAATGAGGCTAATTGTACAGCGTGCATGAAATGTAAAGTTGTTTGTCCTGAAAGTCAAGTTCTTTATATGGTAGGAAAAGAGAGTTTGCCTGTTTTGTCAGGAGAGTGTACGAACTGTGCAAGATGTATAGAAGTATGTGATGATGATGCTTTAGGATTTTCTATTAAGTCATTAATAAAAAAATAATAGGAGAATGAAATGAAAACAATAAGTAAGATGACTATCAGTCTAGCCGCTACAGTATTATTGATAGTCGGATGTAGTAGTTCGAGCATGAAGCCGTCTAATGAAACGGTATTAACACCAACAATTTCGGAAGAATCTCTTGGTTATAGGGATAGCAGTCTGTATTCAGAGGATAACACGTCTTTGCCATCACCAAAATATGGTGATGCGGCTGCGGGTACGAGTCAAAGGATACCAAGAGCATTTCAAGATGCTCCACCTATGATTCCTCATGATACAGAGGGGATGTTTCCTATTGAAAAAGGTAACAATCAGTGCTTAAGCTGTCACATGCCAGATGTTGCGCCAGCAGTGGGGGCTACACCGATTCCACCGACACACTTTATGGATATGAGACCACATGGCAAAATTGTTAATGGGACATTTGAAAAAGCCGTGGACGATATGAAAAATGAAGTTAGTATTAAAAAAATAAGTGATATTTATCAAGGAAGATTTAACTGTTCACAATGTCACGCACCTCAATCTGATGCGAAACTTGTAACAGAAAGTAAATTTAAAGCAGAATATTTAAGTCCAGATGGAGCATCAAAATCTCACTGGAGTGATGTTATGAGAGATCATCTAGATACCGTGGGTAAAGATTCAACTGTTACACAAAAAGATATTGAAAATGATGATTCACTTGCGGGTAAACCGTTACATGGGCATTAATTAAAATGAATAGAAGAGAGCTTTTTGGCTCTCTTGCTTCTACTTTAAAAGGTACAAAAAAAGAGAAGCAAGAAAGTACTATCAGACCGCCTTACAATGTTGATGAATCTCTTTTTTATAGTGAGTGCGAGAAGTGCGTGGGAACGTGTGTCACTGCTTGTACAGAGGAGATTATTAAAATTGCGCCTGATAAGACACCCTATCTTGATTTTTCAAAAAGTGGGTGTACCTATTGTGATGATTGTGCCACTGCTTGTGAATATGGCGTGTTGACTTTAGAAGCAAAAAGTCAGATAAATGCACAAGTCGTTATAGATAAAAATACATGCTATAGCTGGAGAGGGATAATGTGCTTTACATGTAAGGACCCGTGTTTTGAGAATGCGATCAGCTTTACGGCGATGTTTATGCCAGTTATAGATCCATCTAAGTGTACGTCTTGTGGACTGTGCATTAGCGTATGTCCAGCTGTCTCAATCGATATAAGGGCAATTGTATGAAAACTTTTTTCTTCTTATTTTTCATGATGAGTTCATTGTTTGGTGAATCAATCATTATGCCTAGCTCAAGTTACAAAGCTTCTGGAAATGTCACGGATATTTTTGTGAATGATAGTAAACTTTACGCCGCTACTTCACAGGGAACTGTGGATATATTTAATATGAAAAATCATAAGATCATAAAAACTCTCCATGTAGAGAAGATAAAAGATTTTATGGGTGATACAATCGATGCGAAAATTTATTCTATTGATATCAGTGGAAATAATTTGTTGATTTTATCTCAAGCAGAGCAGGGGTATAGAAAAGTTTATATCAATAAAGATGGTAAAAATGAATTGATTATTCCATCTTCTTTGTGTCTCTCCATCGCAAAAGCTAAGTTTTTGGATGAAAATACAATACTGCTTGCACTTTTAGGGGATGAACTGGTTTCTTACAATATCAAAAAAAGAGCAGAAAACTGGCGTATACAAGTTGGAAGTTCCAAATTTTCAAGCTTTGCACTTAATGAATCAAAACAGAGAGTTGCCGTTGCTGATGAAAGCGGTGAAATCAAAATCATTGCAATAAAAAATGGTTCTTTAATTAAAAAACTCAGTGGACAAAATTTGGATAATGTTTTTCAAGTAGATTATAAAAATAATTTTATAGCTACTGCAGGAGAGGACAGAAGGGCTGTGGTATATGATCTTAATACAAACGCGGCATTTTATAAACTCTCAAACTTTCTTATCTATAGTGTAGGCTTATCTCCAAGCGGAGCCGAGGTTGGATATTCAAGTGATGAAAATAACAATATTACGGTTTTTAACAGAATGACAAAAGCTGTGATAGGAAAGTTTGGCAAAAATAAAATGACTCCAACAAATATACTATTTCTCAATGAAAAAGAGTTTTTTGTCTCAAGTGATGATAAGACGATCAATTTTTATCAAATTAAATAAGGGAGGTTATTATGGAATTTTATGAGAGTGAGTTTTTAATAGAGTCTGAAGTCCCACAAAATGAATTAATTATTTCAAGGACAGATTTAAAGGGAATTATCACCTATGCGAATGAGACTTTTTGTGAGATTAGCGGTTATTTTGAGCATGAACTTGTTGGAAAATCGCATAATATTGTAAGACATCCTGATATGCCAAGTTCTGTTTTTGCTGACTTGTGGGAAACTCTAAAGCGTGAAAAACAGTGGGCAGGAGTCGTAAAAAATCTTCGTAAAGATAAGGGGTTTTATTGGGTGCATGCGATAGTGTCTGGTGTATATAAAAATGGTGAATTGGTTGAATATAAATCTTTAAGAACACCAATTGGCTACGAAGACAAATTAAGATATCAAAAACTCTACGATAAGATGCGTAAAGATAATGGCGAAATGATAAGAAAAATTATTTATGAAAAGGAAACACAGTTATGAATGTATCAAGTATAGTCGTGCAAACAGTACCAAAATATTTAGATGAAGTGGTTGAGAGTCTTAAAAATTGTGGAGTATGTGATTATTATATGCATGATGAAAAAGGTAGAATTATTGTGACCATCGAGGGAGAAGGCGTTGCAGAGGAGTTGAAGAAGCTTCATGTCATAGAAGAACTTCCGCACGTTGTTGCAGCTGATATGCACATGTCATACAGCGAAGATGAACTTAATGATCATATGCAAGTGATTGAAAATGGTGAAGTTGTTCCAAGAATACTTGACAATGATATTGTTGATCCTTCTCAAATAGCTTACAATGGTGATTTAAAGAAAAAAGATTTGGAATCATTCGCAAAAACTTTTGATAAAACACAAAGGTAAGATTACATGAGTGTCATATTTACTTCAACAATAAAAATGGATGAAGAGCAAAACTGGTTCATAGAACTCAAAGATATGGTTGATGAGAGTGTCGTTCTTTGTAAAAATATGGATGAATACAGCTTACATGTAGAAGAGCTTGGTACTAAATATGGAGGGCAAGTGGATTCAGTAAATTGGTACAAAGATCAAGATGTCCCAGCTTACGTTATGGATGAAATCAGGTTTAAAATGGCTGAGCTCAAGCAGCTTGTTGAACAAGAAGCTGCTAAAGAATTAGATCTTACAAAGTAGATCTAATTCAGATTCCAAAAAAGTGTTGTAAAAATTGACGCTCTTTAGGAGTTTCTATAAATATTTTTGCAACGCTCTGATTTGCATCATTGTTGATAATGACATCATTATCAACAACTTTGAAATGCTCTTTTCCCCATTTTTTTTCAAGCTCATCAAGACGAAGCATAACTTCAGAAGCATCAGGATTTTCTTTCGTGCCTGTACGTTTATCAATTATGGTTAATCCGCCTATTGTTTTTTCAAGAGTGTAAGGCATATAGACTTTCAGCTCTTTATAGATACGTTCCTCTTTTTCTTGGGGCATTGCGTGTTTCATCGCTAAAATCCCCATCATTAAAAAAGCAAATAAAACCCCAAAAAACAATCCTCTTTTCGCGTTACTCATGATTTTCTCCATGTATTAATATAATCTTGCGCCTTTTTATCTAACATCAGCATCCGTTCTTTTCCTTTTGGCAGTGTTGTACGCAACTCTTTCACCTCTTTTAAAAAATCAGAAATAGTGGAAGGGATCAAAGCCCTTAGATAATTTCTCAGATGTTTTGCCAAAGCCGGCGAAGCTCCTGATGTTGAGATGGCAATAGTGAGGTCATCTTTTTTAATATAAGCCGGAAAAATGAAATCACAATATGCTGTTGAGTCAACTGAATTGCACAAACAGTTGTACTGTTTTGATTCTAAAAATATATCCGCTTGCAAAGGGATATCATCCACAGCTACGATCACAATTGCAAAGCCGCTAATGTCACCTTTTTGATACATACGCTCTTTACATGTAAGCTGATTTTTATCAATCAAAGCAAGCATCTCTTTTGAATAAGATTTTGCGATAATCT
The DNA here is from genome assembly GCA_036171835.1 of Sulfurimonadaceae bacterium. GTDB lineage: Bacteria > Campylobacterota > Campylobacteria > Campylobacterales > Sulfurimonadaceae > Hydrocurvibacter. Next base: position 9,524 of record JAVHRU010000072.1, read on the forward strand.
CAATATTCTGAGTAAAATCCAAGAGATGCTCTAGCTTTTCATAAGCGATTTTTCCACCGCCCACAATTAAGATTTTTTGTTGATCTAGCTTAATAAAAGCTGGAAAGTAACTCATACCAAAATCCTTCTTCAATAATACAACTCCATCATTAACTGATATGGATAGCATATCTAAAAGAGTGAGATTTTTGGCTTGACTCAAATCAACATATATAATTTTAAAAGATATTACAATTACTTACAAATCCAAAAAAAGATGTAAGATTATGATGAAACAAGAGATATTATCAAGAATACAAAAGTCGTTTCCTTTAGTAATAAAACCATTTTTAGTTCTTGCACAAGATTTGGGCATAGATGAAGATGAAGTCCTTGCTATTTTAAATAACGAAAAAGAAAGTAGGATTATTCGTCAGACATCGGCCATCTTTGATACAAAAAGATTAGGCTATATATCCTCTTTGGTTGCCTTTAAAATAGCAGAAGATGATATTGATGAAGCAGTAACTCTTTTAAATTCACATCCTGGAATTTCACATAACTATGAACGGAACCATGATTTTAATATTTGGTTTACCATAGCAGTTGCTCCCAATTCACTTTTAGGACTGGATAAGAGCATCGAGATCTTAGCCTCTTTAACAAATGCACAAAGTTATATCGTTTTACCTACATTGAAACTTTTTAAGATTTCAGTGAAATTAGATACGACCGGAAAAGACGAAAAAAAAGAGAGAGTAAAAAAAGTGCAACACGTGGAAATAGAGTTGACCGCACTGCATCACGCGATTATCAGAGAAATTCAGTATGATATTGAGTTTGTAAGTGAGCCTTTTAAAAAGATTATTGAAAAGCTTGAAATTGATTATGAAACTTTTTTCGCAATTTTAGAAGAGTTGCAAAATTCAGGTATTATGAGACGCTTTGCATCTATACTCAATCACCGAAAAGCTGGATTTAGTGCTAATGCAATGGTTGTTTGGGATGTGGATGAGACGCTTGGAGATGAAATTGGGCAAAAGGCTGCAGCTTTTAGTGCTGTGAGTCACTGTTATTTACGACCGAAGTATGAAAATTGGCCGTATAATCTTTTTACTATGGTTCATGGTAAAACAACAGAGGAGACGAATAGTATTATTGAAGAGATGGCAGAAGAGATTGACGCTAAATCTTATATGCCTCTTTATTCCTCACGGGAATTTAAAAAGGTGAGAATCGAGTATTTTACACCCGAATTTGAAACTTGGGAAAATAACTATAAAGCAAAGGAAATATGATGAGTAGTTTTTTTGAACTTGAAATTGCATATATTGTAATAGGGATCTTTTTTTTGATTATCACTGCTATTGTGACAACACAATCAAATCTTCCAAAAGCATCTTTTAAATATGGGATGATTGGGGTTTTTTCAATCTTTGCACTTATGATTGCGGGACATTATGCTATGACGAAGTCACGAATGAATGAAGTAAAAGAGATTTTTAATAAGGGTGGTACGGTCATTTGTGAGAACAAAATGCACAAGACTATTTCACAATCTGTTTTAATTTCGAAAGCCTTGGAATGGAGACTTGAGGGTGATCTTTTTGTATCGCCAAATGTTGTACGTGATTTTCATACCTCGAGATGTGTTGATTACGCTCCAATCGCACCAAAAAAATAGGGACGCTTCATGGTTGCTATATTAAAGCGTTATAGTGTTGCTCTATTAATCCTTATATTTGTGGTAGGACTCATGCTTATTGGTACACACTTTGTAGAAGATTTTGGTCATTCTATGATGAAAGACAGCAATATTACGATGAAGCCAAGAGGGGAGAAAGTGCTCTTATGAATCTCTATATTTTAGTGGCAACAGGTATTGTATTAAGTATTATTTTTCATTTTATCGGCGTGTATGCAAAAGCAAAGTATATAGTTTGGATTATGCTTGTACTCATGTGGGCAGGTTCAATAAGTTTTTCCATGAATGAGATCTCTCCTAAAGGGTATGATTATATCAATAAGGTCAAAGGCCAATATCAAGACGTAGATGCTCAAATTAACAAAGCACTACCTCATATATCACTTTATGAGATGCTTGAAATTAAAAAAAGTTATGATGAACACCAAAAAGCTACGCATTAGTATTATTGGATGTGGATGGCTAGGAAAACCACTTTACATCATTCTTCGTGAAAATTATCAAGTCTCATGCTTTACTCGGCGGCAAGAGGAAATATATTTAGATCATTATTACTACAATCCTCCAAAAAAAAGTTTATTTTGGGATTGTGATTATGCCATCGTTGCAATCTCCACAAAAGATAACTATCTTGAAACTTTAAAGCAAATAGCCTTACATGTAAGTAGCAATGCTACGTTAATACTAATGAGCAGTATTTCTGTCTACAGAGAATATGATGGTGAAGTCGATGAGGGCAGTCCTATAACTCAGTCAAGCAAACAGGTTGAAGCCGAAGAGCTTATGCAGACGATGCGAGACAAACTTATTATACTCAGATTAGGTGGTTTAATGGGAGATGACCGTATTGCAGGTAAATGGAATAAGGTGTCTCTCTTTACGGATGGTTTCGTAAACTACGTTCATCGCGATGATGTTATAGGTATAGTTGAAGCAATCATTTCTCAAAAAATAGAGCAGGGTGTATTTAATGTTGTAGCGCCACAACATCCTCTTCGTTCAGTTGTCCATCATAGTAATTCAAAAAAATTCGGGTTTGAGTTAGGTGAGTTTAAAGAGATGACCTATCGAAAAATCTCTTCTATTACAGTAGACAGATATATAAAATATAGTTTTCGCCATCCAGATCCACTGAGGTTCTGGTAATTTCTTTTCCATCTTAAATAATCAAATCAAAATCAAAATCAAATTTTAAAATATTATATTAGTTCCAATACGTTGACTAATGTCAAAGTATTTACTATTGAAATACAATAGACTACTAAATAGCAATCTAATATTA
>JAVHRU010000073.1:0-12466 GCA_036171835.1 Sulfurimonadaceae bacterium
CTTAAAACTATTTTGATATCAAGCTTACCTACAACATAGCGTGATCATAAAGTTGCATCCTATATTTTTTTCATGCTTATTGATTCAAATGATAACTTTATGACAATATCAGTAGATTTAATCGACTAAAGGGTAGCCGGAGTTACTGTCACCGGCACTAATATCACTCGAAGAAAAAAATGCCGTGCTTGGTTTCGTATAGTTTATACCTAAAAAATAAATGCTGTCAAAATTTTATTACCTATAAGAACATCTTTTAACCAGCAATTAAACAACTTTTTTATACCATCTTTCAATCAACTCAAGGGGAGAACCAAATGGACAATAGTTCAAGATACGCGAAACTGACAGAATTTGGTAAAAAACTTTTAAACAAACCTTCTTTGAGCGAAGGGCTTGTATTAATATCAGATACAGCAAAAGACCTCTTATGTGCGCAGAGATGTTCTATCTACATCAATGATAGTACTAATAATCTCTTATGGACAGTACTCTCCGATGGTATACAAAAGATAAAGATATCTGCTACCGAAGGCTTAGCAGGACACACTTTAAAAGAGAAAAAGCCGATCATCAGCAATGATCCTTATGCTGATCCAAGATTTTTCAAAGAGATAGATAATAAAACGGGTTATGTCACAAAAAATATCGCAACCGCGCCGGTCTTTAGCTCCAATAGAAAGATCATTGGCGTATTACAGCTTTTAAATAAAGAGGATGGTTTTAATGATGAGGATACAAAATTTATGATATTTTTTGCACATTACATCAGTAGCTACCTCGAACTCGCGTCCATGTTTGGAGACAATAATGAATAAATTCGCAGAAATCGCCAAATTTGGCAAAGAACTTGTAGAGACTCAAGAAATAGAAAACGCTCTTGATCTCATTGCTATTGAAGCCAAAAAACTTCTAAAATGCGAAAGATGTTCTATCTTTCTCATCGATTACGAATCCCAAATGTTATGGACAAAACATAGCGACGGTATTGGCAGAATCGCAATTTCAACAGATGCCGGAATTGTTGGACATACCTTTAAGACAAGGTCTCCTCAAATAGTCAACAATCCTTATGATAATCAGTTTTTTATGCCAAATATCGATAAAAAGAGCGGATTTACAACAAAAAATATTATTACAACGCTTATTTTTGATTCAAACCGCGAAGTGATAGGAATCATCCAACTTTTAAATAAACTAGAAAGTGACTTTGACGAAGAAGATATGAAGGTTTTAAACTTTTTCGCCAACTATGTCAGCGGAACGCTTGAACTTGCATTGATACAGGAAAAAAACACGCAGCTTTAAAGAAGCTGCTTTTTTATCCAATGACTTAACACATAGAGTCCCCAAACATGCTGTTTAAATTTTCCCCTCTTTGCCAGCTCAATATATTTTTCCAAAACCTCTCGTCTGAACATTCCCGTTTGCTCATTCACTTCTAAGATAAGATCGATTTTTCCAGAAGCGATCAGCCACTCCATATGGGGATTTGAAAAACCCTTCTTCTTACGTTTTAAGATCTCTTCATTCAAATACGACTGTGCTATTTTTTTCAAAAGCGATTTTGTCTTCCCCTCTTGGTATCTTAACTCTGGAGAGAGTTTAAAAATAGTTTCTGCCAGATGATGATCCAAAAATGGCGTGCGCGATTCTATGGAATGCGCCATACTCACATGGTCGAGTTTTCGTAAATAATGCTCGGCTTGAAAGATATTTAAATCGATGTAACTGTACCACGAAGCATTGTCTATATGGTAGGAATTTTCAAACCTGTCTCTGTAGGGTTTGAGATATTTCAGCGACTCACCATCACGGATGTTTTGACGCATGATTTCATTTTTTTGCAGGTCTGTAAACTTATCTCCAGAAGTGCGAAACAAGAGCGTCTCATCCCAGATACGCTTATACCATTCCCACTCTCGATTCATCGAAAAGTTCGAACGAAAATATTTTTTCAGCCAATTTTTATGCATAAGCGTCGCACCTTTTTCGACATCGAGATACTCAAAATATTGTCTATATCCCAAAAACAGCTCATCGCTTCCCTCGCCGCTCATCACAACGCGGTAGCCCTCTTTACTTATCTCTTCAAAAAGCAGATAAAGTGGAATCGCCGCAGGATCGTTGAGCGGTTCATCAAGCGTATCAAACACTCGCTCACTCGCCTCGATAAATCTGTTTTGGTCTATCTCGACTACGCTATTTTCAACGCCCAAACACTCAGCTGTCACCATCGCATTTTTACGCTCATCATAGTTTTGGTACTCGTTGTATCCAAGCGTAAATGTATGAAGGTTGTGTCCCATTTTTTTTGAAATAGCCGCGATTAACGCACTATCAATTCCACCAGAAAGAAGTGAAGCCACAGGAACTGAAGAGTTTAAACGAGTAGAGATGGAATCCAAAAGATTTTCTTCCAAAAGATTTAAAGCAAAAGACTCATCTTCAATGCTCGAAGGGCTTACATGTAAGAGATCATAATAGCGTTTAACCTCAACTTTATTGTCTCTATAAGTAAGATATTCCCCAGCGGCAAGTTTGTAAATACCTTCATAAAAAGTGTGCGGAGGTGTGGGTGCTAAAAATGAAAGATAAGAAAGTAAAGCGTCATTATTGAGTTTTTTCTGCTTTAAAAAAGGAACAAGCGCTTTGATCTCAGAAGCAAAGATGAAACTTTTTCCCTGATGATAAAAAAGAGGTTTTTTACCCAAACGATCACGAAATAAATAAAGTATTTCTCCATCTTTGAGCGCAATAGCGAACATACCGCGAAGATGCTGTACAAAATCCACACCCCATTTGAGATAAGCGGCGATAAGCACTTCACTCTCTCCTCCGCTTTTATACTCAAATTCCAGTTCCTTTTTAAGCTCTAAAAAGTTGTAAATTTCCCCGTTGAAACTCAGCAAAATCTCTTTATGAACAAGAGGTTGGCGTGCATGCGCAGAGGTGTCCATAATACTAAGCAGATTATGTGCAAAGAACAGTTGTTCACTTTGTACAATCCCGCAGAAATCTGGCCCACGATGGTGCATAAGTGAGAGTGCATATTTTGCTTGACCTTCATCATATTCGCCGATGATCCCAAAAACTGCACACATTATTTAAACAATCCTACGCTCATATCACGATCCATATAGCCCTTTTTTATTTCATACTTTGCCCCGAGTTGTTTTGCCAAAGCTTTAATCTCTTTTTCTTTAAAATAGTTATAGACAAGTGACTCGTCATCGCCTTCGAGGATATTAAAAATAAAACCTTTTTTAGAAGCTCTGTAGCAGTTTTGGATAAAAAGATGGGTCTCAAACTTCTGCAAGATATTCATCGCTCCGCTACAAAAGTAATACTCAGCAACGGGGAGTTCATCATAAAGAGCATCAAGTTTTAAGATCTCACAGCCTGTTCTTTTTTTCGCCTCTACAACCATACTGTCCATGATGTCGATGCCGATATATTCTAAAGGTTTTGACCTCATGTAATGGTATAAATCTCCAAATCCACATCCAATATCTACGACTTTACATGCAGAAATATCTTCACGTACAAAAGAGAGCAAAACTCTAAATCTAAGGTTCTGACTTTGCTCACTATTCCAGTGAAGTGCCCTACATGTAAGCCCATGTTTTTGCAGTGCAGCGTTATAAAATGTCTCGTTTTCAACTCTTGGCATGAACTCTTCTAAATTTTTTTAAGATTATACTAAATTTTCCTGCCCTTTCAGTCCTCTTTAAATGAGCGCGAACTATACTTGCCGATTATTACGTGAGAGAAGAGGTAGTTATCTCCTCTTATCTAGTTTAAATCTTTCATCTAGTAGAATTCCGCAATTCAAACAAGGACCACCATGCGTTATCTACTTCTTCTTTTCACACTTTTCAACTTTGCTTTCGCCGTCGTTTCTATTGCACCGGTTGAAATAGGTAAAACTCCCGGTACCAGCGGTCAGATAAACGGTTCTTTTTCTACACAGCGCGGGAATACTGATGCAGACGCTTACAGCGGCGGAATAAAACTTCAATATGATGATAATGCAAGCTATGTCACATGGGGCGAAGTTGCCTTCAACTACGCTGAATACTCGGGAATAAAAAACGCTGCTGACACGTATGTGCATCTTAGATATATCCATACTTATGATCATATAAAAAATATCAATTGGGAAGCTTTTATACAGTCACAAACCAACCAATTTACAAATGTCAAAGAGAGACTCATAACAGGAGGCGGGTACCGTTTCAATGTAAAAGATGATGATCTGGGAAAATTCTACCTCGGTGCTGGTGCATTTTATGAGTTTATAGACTACTCAACATCGATCGATCCAAAAGAAAACAATATTCGCGGTAACTTTTATCTTTCTTATAAAAAAGATTTTGGAAAAGACTCTGCCATCTCATACACCGGATATTATCAGCCAAAATTAAATAATCTCCATGACTATCTTCTTTCAAATGCGCTAGAATTACAGGTATATGTTTATCTGAAAATCTATCTCTCGTTAAAAGTATCATATGCAGTAGACTCGCATCCAGCAATTGGCATCAAAGATGCAGATTTTTCACAAGTAACAAGTTTGGTCTACAAATTTTAGGAGGTCATTATCATGCAAGCAAACATCTACTTCGGCTCAAGAGAAGCTACAAAAGAGTCTCTTTCACAAAGACTCAGTCCATATAATGGTGAAGTTGTAAGCCTTGCTCCTATTTGTACTGCGCAAGACGCGCTTCAAGCTCTTAGCATTGCACAAAATGCGACCAAAGATGCGAAGAGATCAACGCTTGCACAAAGATGCGCTTGGCTTTTAGATGTTGCACAAAAACTGCATGAGAACAAAGAAGATATTGCGAAAACCATTACTGATGAAGTGGGAAAACCTATCACTTTTTCACGCATTGAAGTAGAACGTGCCATCGAAACTGTAACTCTAAGTGCTGAGACTATGCGCACGATGCATGGGGAAACAATCAATACAGATGCGATGCCAAGCGGACGTAAATCGATAGCCTATTTCACCAGAGAACCAGCCGGTGTCGTAGTGGCGATCACACCATTTAACTTTCCGCTCAATCTTGTCGCACATAAACTCGCACCTGCACTTGTAGCAGGAAATACGGTAGTGCTCAAACCCACGCCAGAAGCACCTTTGACTGCCTATAAGTTCGCAAAACTTTTCATCGAAAGTGAATTTGCCATCAAAGATGCACTCAGTATTGTTTACGGCGATGCAGAAGTGGGAAGCGCACTTATCACAAGTGATATTCCTCGTGTCATCAGCTTTACAGGAAGCGTACCTGTTGGAAACATCATCACAAAAAATGCGGGTATCAAAAAAGTAAGTCTAGAACTCGGTGGCAATGCTGCAACCTACATCGATAAAACTGCCGACCTTGACCTTGCAGCAACGAAATGTGCCATCGGTGCTTTTGTAAACTCTGGTCAAGTGTGTATTTCTCTCCAACGTATCTATGTCAACAGTGAAGTCTATAACACTTTCGCGCAAAAAATGGCAGAAGCAACGCAAACCCTTGTTGTTGGTTCACCTTACGATGATGATACTTTTATGGGTCCACTTATTGATGAAGATGCCGTGTTAAGAGCTTCGAGCTGGGTTCAAAATGCAATCGATGAGGGAGCAAGATCTCTTTTAGAAGTAAAAAGCGATGGCAGAATGTTTTATCCATGTGTTATGGCAGATGTTACTGATGAGATGAAGATTGTCTGCGAAGAGGTATTTGCACCGATCGTCTCCCTGATCAAAGTAGATGATTTTAGTACCGCTCGTGACAAGATGAACAACTCTCCGTATGGTTTACAGTTTTCAGTCTTTACAAATGACCTTTCACTCGTAAAACGCTCAATTGATGAGCTTGATGCAGGTGGTATCGTCATCAACGATATGCCGACTTTAAGATTTGACATCCAGCCTTACGGCGGTGTCAAACTCAGCGGCGTTGGACGAGAAGGCCCTCGTTTTGCCATCGAAGAGATGACAGAAATAAAATCAGTGGTCATAAACTAGATACTTACAACCCAAAGGATAGATATTTGAAACAAGTGGCTATTAGTGCCTGCCTTTTGGGCGAACTTTGCCGTTATGATGGCAAAACTAAAATCCATAACAGTGTTATAACAGCGTTTGAGGGTTGGGAGATTATTCCGTTTTGCCCTGAAGCACCTTTGTTTGGAACCCCCAGAGAGCGTATCAGCGTCTTACATGTAAGTGGTGAAAACAGAATTATTACAGATGAAACAAACAAAGATGTGACCGAGCTCCTCATAGATGAGACAAAAAAATTTATCTCTGCTCATCCTGATCTGGACATGATAGTTTTAAAGTCAAAAAGTCCAAGCTGTGGGCTTGGAACTACACCAATTTTAAATGAAAAAAGAGAGATCATCACAACTGGCGATGGTGTATCTGCAGCTTTGTTTAAAGTAAACTATCCACACCTAGAGATCAAAGATGAAAACAGCTTTTAAACAGAAGCTGGATGCTCAAAACTGTTCACTTCTTGAATAGTTTGTAAAACGATATTTTTAATAATATTACCTTCAAGTCCATACAGTTCCTCAAATTCTGAGATCACATTAGTATCAAAAGCTTCTATTCCCCGCACAAGAGCAAAGATATCACCAAGAGTTCCTTCATCATACAAAATAGCATTTTTTACCTCAAGTGAAACATTAAAATCATACAAAATCTTTTCAAGATCCACGCTAAAGATCGTGTTCATAAGAGACAAAACACCTACAAAATAAGCTTCTCCAAGGATATTACTTTTCACATCAGGGACAATTATTTTAAGCACTTTTTGCATAAGTTCAGTACGAGATTTTACCATCAGCATCAAAGGCGATTTAGACGTGTCGTCTTTAGAAACTGATTTGGAGTAGATCAATAGCATAAGCCATTGAGATAAAGGTACACGCCCAACGAGGACAAGAATATGATGAATCGATGAGATCCTGTTTTTAAAACTGTAATATCCTGAATTGATAAATTGAAGCAGATGCACAGTGAGCTCATGGTTAGACTCAAATTCCTTAGTGATCTCATCGATATTTGTATCTTGCATCAACAGTTTGTAAAGCTTCAAGATATGCATTTGCGAAGGCTCATATCCACTTTTTTCGACAATTTTAGGAGCTGCAAAAAAATACCCCTCAAACCAATCACAACCATTCTCTTTTGCCAACTGGTAATGTTCTCTACTCTCCAATTTTGTCCCAATAACAGTAATCCCAGAGCGTTTAAGTTGTGCAGTCAAATTTTTAATACCCTCAAATACATTTTCTTCAAAATCGATCTTCACATAAGCGATCTCTTGAAGCACTGGGGTATATTTTTCTACATTCTCTGACGTCAACTCATTAACACAAAGCTGATAGCCTTTTTGTTTTAGTTGCTGTATTCTCTCTATTGTTCTATCTGTCATAGGGATATTTTCAAAGAGAGAGAAGATAAAAAACTCATTTGGAATAGTAAAGATAAGGTCATTCATCAAGAATTTCTCATCTATATTGATAAATGCTTTATATTTCCCAAGCAGTTCTTTTGTACCAAAAGTGTTAAGTACATCATTGATGACAGAAGCGCTGGCCTGTCTATCATTGTCTATAGTGCTATGCTGAGTTTTATCTCTGTATAAAATCTCATATGCACAGGTCTTTTCATTACTATCAACTATCGGCTGTCTTGCTAAAAATATATTACTCATCTTTTCATCCTTGCATCTGAGTCAAATACTGTGATTTGGATCTATAGCCACTATTATATAAAAGATTAATTTCAAATCAGCTATAATCGCGCAATTTTACATGTGAGAAATATTATGGATATCAGAGAAGAGTTTTTAAGATTTTTCGAATCAAAAAACCACGCTAGAACCGCAAGTGCTCCACTTGTTCCAGAAGATGCAACCCTGCTTTTCAATAATGCAGGAATGGTACCTTTTAAATCAATCTTTACAGGCGAAGTTCCAGCTCCTTCAAACCCTCGTGCAACTTCATGCCAGACATGTTTACGAGCTGGAGGTAAGCATAATGACCTTGAAAATGTAGGACATACAGCGCGCCACCATACTTTCTTTGAGATGCTTGGAAACTTCAGTTTTGGAGATTACTTCAAAGAGGATGCGATCGCGTACGCTTGGGAATTTATCACCGAAGTTATCAAACTAGACAAAAGCAGACTTTGGGTCACTGTCCATGAGAGTGATGATGAAGCTGAACTTATCTGGCAAAAACATATCTCAAAAGAGCGCATCATGTGTCTTGGCGATGATGATAACTTCTGGCAAATGGGTGACACCGGTCCTTGTGGTCCATGTAGCGAGATATTTTACGATCAAGGCGAAGAGAACTTCAGTGGTCCAGAAGATTATATGGGCGGAGACGGCGATAGATTTTTAGAGATCTGGAACCTTGTTTTCATGCAGTATGAGAAAAAAGTCAAAGATGGTCCACTCATCCCTCTTCCAAAACCCTCTATCGACACAGGTATGGGACTTGAACGTGTTGTGGCAATCAAAGAGGGGATGACAAGCAATTACGGTTCATCACTTTTTATGCCGATCATCAACCAAGTTTCTCATATGATCCAAAAGCCTTACATGTACGAAAGCGGAGCATCGTTTCGCGTTATCGCAGATCATATCCGTACTGCAACATTTTTACTCGCTCAAGGTGCGAACTTCTCCAACGAAGGACGTGGTTACGTTCTTCGCCGTATCCTTCGCCGCGGTGTTCGTCATGGATACCTTCTAGGATTTGACAAGCCGTTTATGTACAAACTTGTCGATACGCTTATCTCGATCATGGGAACAGAATATGATTATCTTGCAGGTAAAGCAGAAGTTATAAAAGAGCAGATCGAACTTGAAGAAGCAAGATTTTTCAAGACTATCGCATCGGGCATCGAGCTTTTCAACGCAGAGCTCGAAAATACAAAAGAGATCTTTAGCGGAGAGGTCGCTTTTAAACTTTACGATACTTTCGGTTTTCCTCTTGATCTTACAGAAGATATGCTAAAAGAAAAAAACTTAAGTCTCGACAGTGAAACTTTTGACACATTGATGGATAAGCAAAGAACTCGTGCAAAAGCTGCTTGGAAAGGCAGTGGGGACGAAGCTACAAGCGGCGATTTTAAATCACTCTTGGAAAAATTTGGCGAAAACAACTTTGTGGGTTATGACAATACGACGTACAGATCAAAAGTTCTTGCTCTTTTGAGTGAAGATTTTGTCCATGTAGACACGCTTCATGCGAAACAAATCGGTTGGATTTTACTCGATAATACCCCTTTTTACGCGCAAAGCGGTGGACAAGCCGGAGACACTGGAACACTTACAAATGTTGCTAATGTTCTTGATACGAAAAAGTTTCATGGCCTTATCCTAAGCCATATCCAAACAAAAGAGTCTCTACATGTAAACGATACAGTCGAAGCAGTGGTGGATATGTCAAGAAATGAAATACAAAAACACCACTCAGCAACTCACTTGCTACATGCGTCACTTTTTGAAACTCTTGGCTCTCACATTGCACAAGCAGGTTCTCTCGTAGAAGCAACTCGTCTAAGATTTGACTTTTCACATCCAAAAGCGATGACTACAGAAGAGATCGCAGAAGTTGAAGAGAGAGTAAACTACCATGTTATGCACTCATTTTCAGGCATCACAAAAGAGATGAATATCGAAGAAGCAAAGAAAAGCGGCGCAAAAGCACAGTTTGGCGAAAAATATGGTGATAAAGTAAGAGTGGTAAGTTTTGGCGAAGCATCAGTCGAGTTTTGTGGCGGAACACACGTCAAAAATACGGCTGAGATCGGCACATTCATTATCACAAAAGAGAGCGGTGTCAGTGCTGGTGTGAGACGCATCGAAGCAGTTTGTGGCAACGCGGCATATAACTATATGAAAGCTCAAAGACACACTTTACATGTAGCTCGCGAGGGTGTAAAAAATCAAGATCTTCAAGCTGGAATTGAGAGACTCAAAGAGCAGGTTTCTATACTAAAACAAGAACTTGCCCAAACTCAAAATGCTTCAAAAGAAAAGATCGACGTACAGATAATGGGCGCAACTGCCTATGTCATCGAAGAGATCACAACGGGTGATATCAAAGAGCGTATCGATGAACTTAAAAATCAGCACGAGTCTATTTGTGCAATGTTATTCCAAGCTAAAGATGATAAAGTTCTCATCGCAGCGGGGATCAAAAACTCTGCAGTAAAAGCAGGCGACTGGATCAAGATTGTAGCTCCGGTGCTTGGCGGCGGCGGCGGCGGGAGAGCCGACTTCGCACAAGCAGGCGGAAAAGATGTCACAAAACTTCCTGAGGCAAAAATAGTTGCGCAGGATTTCATAACAAAGGCTTTATCATAATGAAAGAACTTATTTACACTCTCTTTGCAGATTATAGAAACCAAATTATATTTTTACATGTCATTAGTGCCGTTATTTGGGTTGGAGGAATGATCACTATGCGTTTTGCTGCGCATCAGTCAATCCAGATGATTGATAACACTCATATAAAAATAGAGCGTACTGCGCAGGCATTTAAGCGCCTTTTTACAATAGTGGCTCCATTTGTTGTTATTCTCATCATCACGGCAGTACTTATGGCTGTGGGATATGGCTTTAGAACTGCCGCAGTGGACGTGAATGGAAATGTCGTAGATGCTTACGCAATGCACGTCTATATGACCGTACATGTAAAAGAGGCTATCTGGCTTATCATGACTATAAATTTCATCGCAATGGTCATCAGACGTAACCAAGCAGCAAAGCTCATCAAAAATGGTGATCTTATCGGTGCTGGGGCTGCCTTAAAACTTATCGGAAAATATATGGTTCCTCTCAATATTATTCTCGGGCTTTGTGCTATCTATCTGGGTGTAACTCTAAGAAATGCTTAGACTTTGCTCCTCTTCACAAACTCGAGCAGAGCTTTTAAGTAAGGCTGGCATAGAGTTTGTACAGATGAGCGTAGAATTTGACGAAGACTCCGTAGTGGCTCGTGATGCTAAAAACTTCGTTTATCTCGCTACTCTTGGCAAATACAACACAAACTTCAAACATTTTGGCATTGAAGATTATCCTCTTTTGGTCGCTGATACAGTCATTTCAACGGGTGGAAATATTCTAAGAAAAGCTCGATGTGAAAGTGAAGCTAGAAACATCCTTTTGACACAAAGTGAAAACGTTACTTCTATTATCACTTGTCAAATATTTCACTCTAAGCACGTTAAAGTTATTAATATCTCTTCTACAGATTATCTCTTTGAAAAGTTTAATGAAGAGGATTTAGAAAATTATCTTAAAAGCGGTGATTGGAGAGGAAAAGCGGGAGCTTGTATGGTTGAGGGATTTTGTAAAAACTATATAAAAGAGGTTCGCGGATTTGAAAGTACGGCGATGGGACTGACCACAGAAGTGATCAAACCCTATTTAGTGTTTTGATGAAGCATCTCTTACAGTAGATAATAGAAGTTCAAACGCCTCGATACTCGATTTTTCAACATCTTTCATACGTGCTAACGCTTCTTTTTCTTTACCAGAAATCCAAAGTTCCATCTCTTCTTTGATACCTTGATGAACATTTGTATGTTCCTTATTGATTATGGAAACATCTTTGCCGTAGTTTTTCAACAAAGTTCCAGATGTGCTGCTAAACCATTTTCCAAATCTACAACTATGCTCATCCACTACACTAATCGATTTTTTAGACATCATCGCTTTATAGCCCTGAAGTTTTAATCCGATATGGTCTATTTTTCCATTACTTACATGTAACTCAGTAGTCAATGCTTCCGTTTTTTGCTGTATGTCAGTAGAATTTCTTCTTACTAATCCAACATTTTCTCTAAAGCCTTCTAAGACATCCATAACATTACCAGTTTCTTTCATAAATGTAGAACTGATCTCCATCATAGAGTTAGAATTTTGTTTAAGTCCGTTAATGTTGATCTCCACCTCTTGCGTTGCTTTTTGCGTGCGCTCAGCCAGTTTTCTAACCTCATCAGCAACTACGGCAAATCCGCGTCCATGCTCACCCGCACGCGCTGCTTCGATAGCCGCATTAAGCGCAAGAAGATTTGTTTGATCAGAGATGTCCTTGATAAGATTAATAATCTCAGCGATGGACATAACACTGTTGTTAAGTGAGTTAGAATCGTCCCCAAGTTGGTTTGAATACTGCTGAATACTATCTACAGATTTTGCAATAGCATCTGTTTCATTTTCAATATTTTCCATTCTTATAACAGTTTTATCATTCAACTCATTGATAGCAACAAGTTTTACAACATTATCTTCAATAATTCTTTGTAAATATGATGTTCCATCTTCATAACTTTCTATGACTACATGTAAAAGTTCGGGTATATTGTCAACCGCTTTAGGTTTGTTTTTTTCATCTTCTAAAAGAGTGATTTCGCGTCTTAAATCATCATTTTTAGATT
>JAVHRU010000074.1:0-12414 GCA_036171835.1 Sulfurimonadaceae bacterium
GTATAAATAATTAAATTTTTATATTTCTTCTGCTATGATACAGCGTCTATAGTCTATACATTATGTATAGATTGTTACGCTTTGAATCTTTAAGGAGGCTATATATGGAAAATCGTCCATTAGAGTATGACTATACAGTTGCTAAGATGTTCATGCTTACAACAGTTCTTTTAGGAGCTGTAGGTATGCTTATCGGTGTAATTTTGGCTTCGGAAATGGCTTTTCCTGGTGTTAATACAATGCTTGGAAGTTTAGGTCTGAACGAATTTACAAACTTTAGTCGTTTGCGTCCGTTACATACGGATAGTGTTATTTTTGGTTTTACGTTAAGTGGTATTTTTGCTACTTGGTATTATGTTGGTCAACGTGTATTGAAAGTTTCTATGGCAGAATCTAAGTTACTTATGTTCTTTGGGAAACTACATTTCTGGTTATATATTCTAGTTGTTGCAGCTGCAGTTGTTTCTTTATTTGCAGGTGTTACATCGTCAAAAGAGTATGCAGAATTTGAATGGCCGATAGATATTGCCGTTGTTGTCGTATGGGTAACATGGGGTCTTGGTATTTTTGGTCTTATTGGTATTCGTCGTGAAAGATCTTTATATATCTCAATTTGGTACTATATTGCTACTTTCTTGGGTATAGCTATGCTTTACCTGTTTAACAATATGGAAATCCCTACTATACTTGCAACATCACCAGCTGGTGAAACAGGCATAGGTGCATGGTATCATTCAGTTTCTATGTACTCAGGTACAAATGATGCGCTAGTACAATGGTGGTATGGTCACAATGCTGTTGCATTTGGTTTTACAGTGCCTATCGTTGCAATGATTTACTATTTCTTGCCTAAAGAATCTGGTCAGGCTGTTTATTCATATAAGCTTTCTTTACTTTCTTTTTGGGGTTTAATGTTTGTTTATTTATGGGCAGGTGGACACCACCTTCTATTCTCCACTGTTCCAGACTGGATGCAAACGATGGGATCTGTTTTCTCTGTAGTTCTTATCTTACCTTCATGGGGTTCTGCGATAAACATGCTTCTAACAATGAAGGGTGAGTGGCAACAAGTTGCAACATCTCCATTGATTAAATTCATGGTTTTAGCTTCTACTTTCTATATGTTTTCAACACTAGAAGGACCAATTCAAGCTATCAAATCTGTAAATGCAATTGCACACTTTACTGACTGGATCGTTGGTCACGTACATGATGGTACACTTGGATGGGTTGGATTTATGATTATGGCAGCATTATTTCATATGGCACCACGTGTATTTAAACGTGAACTATATTCTAAATCATTGATGGGAACACAGTTCTGGATTCAAACTTTAGGTGTTGTTTTATACTTCACTTCAATGTGGATCGCTGGTATAACACAAGGTATGATGTGGCGTGCTCACGATGAATACGGTAACTTAGCTTACTCTTTTATCGATACAGTAACAGCTCTTCACCCTTACTATACAATCCGTGCTGTCGGTGGTCTTTTATATCTAATAGGTTTCTTTATGTTTGCATATAACATTTATAAAACTATGACATCAGGTCGTCGTGTTGAAGAGAGCGAGCTACAAAGCGCTTCTCCTATGGCAGCATAGAAAGAGGGGGAAAATAATATGTTTCATTGGTTAGAAAAACATCCGTTCTTTTTCGCGGTAGGTGTATTTTTAGTAATTGCGTTTGCAGGTTTAGTTGAAATACTTCCAAACTTTGCACAAGCTTCTCAGCCAGTTGTTGGTACAAAACCATATACTTTGTTAGAGATGGCTGGACGCGAAGTTTATATCAAAAATAGTTGTAATGCTTGTCACTCACAACTTATTCGTCCGTTTAAAGCTGAAACTGACCGTTATGGTCACTATTCTTTAAGTGGAGAGTATGCTTATGATCGTCCATTCCTTTGGGGTTCAAAACGTATCGGTCCAGATCTTCACCGTGTTGGTGATTATCGTACGACTGACTGGCATGAAAACCATATGAAAGATCCTGCAGGAGTTGTTCCTGGTTCTATTATGCCAGCTTATGCGTGGATGTTTACAAACTTAGCTGATATCAATACTGCATATGCAAATCAGTTAACAAATGCAGAGTTTTTCAATGTACCATACAATAAACCGGTACCTATGAAAGATGGGACAACTTTAACTGTGCCTATGGCAAAATCAGTAGCAGAAGCAAATGCAATGGCATTAGAAGAAGCAAAAGCGATTACTACTGATATGAAAGATAAAGATGTTCAAGATATGGTTGCAGCAGGTAAAATTCCTGAAATCGTAGCTTTAATTGCATACTTAAACAGTTTAAAATAGGGATGTAAGGTGGATATTTTTCAACTTCAAGGGTACGCTTATTTTGGACTTGTTACATTGATGGTGGTTGTACTTTATAGTTATATCTATCATCTTTACAGTAGTGAAAAAAAAGGGACTAAAGATTTCGAGAAGTATGGAAATATGGCCTTAAATGATGAGATTGATGATACTCCGGTTGAAAAAATCTCTAAAGATGAAAAAAAATAAGTAGGAGGCATATATGAATAAGCTTTATTTAGCGGGTGTGGCTATTGTTGCTGCGATGCTAGGTTTTACATATGTTGCGATGGATATCAAGGGTGGTCTTAATGGTGACATAGTCAACATGTTGGCTATCGCTGGTGCTGTCGTACTTGTAATCGCAACAGTTTTTGTTGTTACAAAATATGTTCGTCAAATGCAATCTGACACTGCAACTGGTGATCTTGCAGAAGAGAATTGGGATAGTATTGGTGAGTATAAAAATCCACTTCCAATGGGATGGGCCATTATATTCTTAGGGTCAATTGTTTGGGCAGCTTGGTATTTCTTAGCTGGTTATCCAGTAAATGCTTACTCTCAAATTGGTGAGTATAATGAAGACTCTGCAAAAGTAAATGCAAAGTTTGAAGAAAAATATAAAAACTTATCAGCAGAAGAACTACATAGTATGGGTGAATCTGTTTTCTTGGTAAACTGTGCACCATGTCACGGCCTTGCAGCTGATGGTATGGATGGAAAAGCGGCTAATCTTACAAAACGTTTAGAAGCTAAAAGTGTTGTGTACGTTATCAATCACGGTTCTATGAACAATATCGCAGTTCACACTGATGATAATGGAAGTAAAACTACAAGTGCTATGCCTGATCGTAACGGATTGTTCAACTCAGCTACAAATGCATTGATTACAGATGCAGAGATAGAAAAAGTTGCTACGTATGTTGCAAATGGGATGAAAGGTGATGGTGCTGATGTTTTCGCTAGTACTTGTTCATCATGTCATGGGGCTGATGGTAAAGGTATGGATATGGTTGCGCCAAGCATAGCTGATTTCACACCTGCTTTTGTTTCAGATATTTTATCACATGGTAAAAAAGGCGCTATCGGTACAATGCCAGCGTTTACAAACCTAAATGCTACTCAAGTAAAAGCTGTTTCGACTTACATCACTGATATAAGTAAAGGAGAATAGTAATGGTAGATAATAATTTCAAAGGTTCTGGTGTATTTTCACTTGATGGAATTACAGGCATGTTAATAGCTACTGTATTGTTACTATCTATTTTAGCCGGTTTAACTATATGGGGCTTGGGTGCTCAACAAGCGAATCAACAAAAGTTTTATAAAATTGTTGATGAAAAGTCTATTAAAATGATTGATCCTACAAACGGTACACACCGTGTACTAAACTAAGGAGTTGGTTATGGAAAAAATATTATCAATTGGTTTAGTTATATTGGCTGCAATTACATTGTGGTCAGTATTCACTCCAAATCACCTTTATTTAGGTTAATTGAACTTGAATAAGTTTAATCGAGGGCTTTGTGCCCTCATCCTTCTGTTTTCTACGTTTTCTTCACTTTCTGCAGAGTATTTATATAAAGATGAAGTTTTATTTAACCCTAAATTGACAGAAGATGTCGAAAAGATGGGTAAAGAACTCCATGATAAGACTGGAATCGCTTTACGCTTGGTTGTCATAAAAGAGTTTGATCAAAATCAAACAATAGTTGAATATGAAAAAAATCTTATAAAGAATTTTAATGAGCCAACTATATTGTTAACGTTTTCTGAGTTAAACCAAAAAGTTGATATACTTTGTCGTCCAGAATCTTTATATAAATACTTTGATAAAAAGCAGATTTTGTCTCCGACTGCTACGGGTGTACAGGCATTTTTTATGGCTGTTTTCTTTAGCTCAAGTTTTGATGATTTTAAGAATAATTTAACTGACTACGGCGGATCAATTATCCCCTTGCTTGCTGAAAAATCAAAAGGCAATGAAACGATTAATAAGTATAGCGCTTCACTTTTTAACGGATATGCAGATATTGCAGAGCAGGTTGCAGAATCAAAAAATGTGAAATTGGATACTGCTGTTGGAAATACAAACCGCAATGCCATTGAGATAGTTAAAATTGTATTTTACCTAGGTGTCTTGTCCGGACTCTATTTATATATAAAAAGAAAAATCTATATGAAAAAGAGTGCCAATGAAAAAAAGTAGAGGTCTTCAATGGCCTATCGGTATAACAGTAGCTCTTGTATTAGTTATAGGAATGAGTGCATGGACAATTGTTGAAACGTCAAAAGAGGGTGTTCAAGAGAGTGACATCTATATGACGAATTATCAGGATGCTGATACAGACGCGAACAAGCTTATTAATGCGAAAATCGCCTTTAATAATCAGTATAAAATCGAGTATATAAGTAAACAACTGAATGCAGATGATGCGAAAATAGAATATAAAATCACGTCAAAAGATGGAAAGCCGGTTAATGATGCGAAACTAAAAGTTATCGTGACAAGACCTCAAGTTCATGACGAAGATATTACGCTAGAAAATCCAAAAGTAAATGATGGTGTGTATAGTTTTGATACAAAACTTCCAGGTATTGGAAGATGGGATATTATGGCTTTTGTAGAAGTAGGGTCTTTAAAACGTTACTACAACTTAAAAGTTGATACAAGATTTGATCTTAAACCAGTAGTTTATTAGTAGGTTAAATGCAGACCATTATTTTTCCAACCTCTCGTGCCATTCGGCACGAGCTTCTCTCCCTTGAAAAATCAACTCTCTTTTTACCAAACTATATCACTATGTCAGAATTTATCGAACGTGTCTGCCTTGTTGATGGATTTAAAAAAATAGATAACGATACAAGAATTTTACTTCTTTTAGAAGCTTCTGATTTTAAAGAGTTTGACGCCTTGCAAATAGAGAGAAATTTCTTCACTTTTACACAAAACAGCACTTATGTATTTACACTTTTTACAGAACTCAGCGGAGAAAAAGTTGAGCTTGAAGATTTGGAATTGGTAGATACGTATGGAGATTACGAAGAGCATATTTCCATCCTAATAGCTTTACACGGTAGGTATGAAAAACTCTGTATTGAACGAAAAATCTTTGATCCGATATTTTTGGAAAAATGGTACACGTTCAACAGTGAATATGTGCAATCTCTTGGAAAGATAAAGCTTATTGTTGAAGGCTATCTTACAGCTTTTGAAATAGAAATATTACAAAAGTGTGCTCAAGTCACAAATGTAAAAATAGAACTCACAACTACAAATTTCAATAAAAAAGTAAGAGAGAGATTTGACTCATTAGGATTTAACCTTGAGAGTGGACAAACATATCTTTTAGATCTCAATTCTTCAAAGATTCTTAAACAAGAGGATGTAGAAGAAAACAAAAATGTCGAGTGCACTAGTTTTAGCGAACAGATTTTACAAGTCGCTTTTATAAAGCAAAAAGTGTATGAATATCTACAAAGCGGACTCAAATGCGAAGAGATAGTAGTGATTTTGCCAAATGAATCTTTTGCCCCACTTTTAAAGCTTTATGATAAAGAGGGAAATTTTAACTTTGCGATGGGGCAAAAATTTTCTCAGACACAAGGTTATATGCACTTAAATGCAGTGTGTGAATATATAGAAAATCCCACCGTACAAAATGCTGCGAGACTCAAAAGATATAAATCAGCATTTTATGAAGTGTTGTATCCTTTATATTATAAGAGTATGAAAGAGATTGATTTTTCTGAGTTGATTCAAATGTATGTAAAAGAGCTACATGTAAAGGTTCAAAAGAAAATAATAGAAGAAGAACTCTACAGTTTTGTAAAACTTAAAAATATCTATAGTGATCTTAACCTCAAATCAACTCTACATCTGTTTTTGCAAAGAGTTTCACAAAGTGCGCTTGATGATGTGCGCGGCGGAAAGATAACTGTTATGGGAGTTTTGGAAAGTCGCCATGTCGATTATAAGGGTGTAATCATTGTCGATTTTAATGATTCAAATGTTCCAAAAAGAAGTGAAAAAGATCTCTTTTTGAACTCGGATATTCGAGCTCTGGCGAATCTTCCAACTCAAAATGATAGAGAAAATCTTCAAAAACATTATTATGCACTACTTATGAATAGAGCCAACCATGTAAGCATCTCTTATACTAAATCCAGTGCCACAAACCCATCAAGATTTTTAACCGAACTTGGCATCAAAGCAAAAGCGGCTGAAAATGAACTCGCATATACGGCCATACTTCATAAGGCATTTAAACAAGAGAATGATGAAAAAGAAGAAACGATAATCTTAGACTATGATTTTAGTCGTGTACGCCTCTCTGCGACCTCTTTGAAAACGTTTTTGGATTGTAAAAGAAAATATTATTACAGATATATAATGCATATAAAGCAACATGAAATGCCTCAGGACTTTCCAACGGAATATCAGATAGGTTTAGATCTTCACGAAGCACTTAAAAATGTGTATCTAAAAAAATCTACTTTTAGTGGCGCTAAAGAGCTTCATAGTGAAATCTATGATGAGCTTGAACGCATCTCAGGAGCGAGCTCTTTAGAAGCATATCAACTCAAACTTTGGAACAAAAAACTCAGCTCTTTCGTGGCAAATGAGATAGAAAGATTTGCCGAGGGAGTGAAAGTATTAGAGTGTGAAAAAGGGCTTACTTGCAAGTTCGGTGGCATGGAGCTCACAGGTCAGATAGACAGAATAGATACCCAAGAAAATGGACTCTATGTGCTTGATTATAAAAGTGGAAAATATCCTTCGTTCACTGCAAAAACATTAGAAAAAGCCGCAGATTTTCAGCTAGAGTTTTACTATTTGTTAGCTTCAGAACTTGGCAAAGTGGCGGGATGTGGATATTATGATCTTTCATCTGGGCAGATTGTTGATGAGACCTTTTTACATGAAAAGCTTGAACTTTTGCAAATTCACATCCAAGAACTTCAAGAGCAAAAAAGTTTTGATTTTTGTAAGACTGAAGATGAAAGCAAATGCAAATACTGTGAATTTTCAACTCTTTGTGGACGTGATTGATGTTTAAAAATAAATTGGCCTATGAAGCAAGTGCGGGAAGCGGAAAGACTTTTAATCTGGTCGTGCGATATTTGAGTTTGCTTTTTATGGGTGCATCGCCTTCAAAAGTTTTGGCGCTGACCTTTACAAACAAAGCCGCTTCGGAGATGCAAGAACGGATCGTCGAAACGCTTAAAGAACTTGAAAATAGAGATGAACTCGGTGTTATCTCAGAAGTGACTGGAATTTCAAAAGAGCAGATTCTTTTCCAAAAAAAAGAGATTTTAGCGCAGTATTTAAATGCAGATGTGAAGATTATGACGCTGGATAAATTCTTTGCAAAGATTCTTAGAAAATTCTCACTCTACGCGGGACTCATGCCAAACTTTACAACTTTTGCATCGCAACATCAACAAAAACTTTTTGCAAGATTTCTCGACGAGGTCAGTGTCGCTTCAAAAGATGAAACGCTTATAGATCTCTCACTGATGATGGATAAACGTGTTAGCGATATCTTTTCACTTTTAAATGAACTTTATGCAAAACTCACAGAGATAAAAAACCTTTCCTTTACTTATGCCCCTTACAAAGAATATGAAAAAAAAGCAATGGAAGCATTTTATAAAATACGTGAAATGGTACTTACATGTAAGGATGCCTCAAGCACAGTCAAAAGTGCTGTCGATGCTGAAGATTTTGAAGCGTTGTTATCAAAAGCGTGGCTCTCACGAGACTCTTTGGATTACGCAACATTTAAAAAATGCTATCAGCCTTCGATGGATTATGAGCTAGTAATTGTGAAAGAGAACTGCGCGCTCTATATGCAAGCAAAAGAGCAGAGCTTTTTTAGTTCGCTTTACGCTCTACTCGACACCTATGTGAAGAGTAAAAAAGCTTTGGCAAAAGAGATAGGTGAGCTTGGGTTTGATGATATTTCAGCACTTGTGCACGAACTTTTAACAACTCGTGTAGACAGTGAATTTTTGTACTTTAGACTTGATTCTAAGATTGAGCATATTTTACTCGATGAGCTTCAAGACACGAGTGTGCTTCAGTATGAGATACTACGTCCGCTTATCAAAGAGATAACTTCAGGTCATGGTATCCATGAAAACGGCAGTTTCTTTTTTGTGGGCGATGTCAAACAGTCTATTTATAGATTTCGTGGAGGCGTAAGTGCACTTTTTGATTTTGTAAGACAAGATAATGATGTCGAAGTCGCTCCTTTAGTGGTCAATTATCGTTCTCAAAAAGAGATCGTGGATTTTGTCAATACTGCATTTGCCAAAAAGATAAAAGACTACAAAGATCAAAGTGTCAAAGAAAGCGCAAAAGGCGGATATGTCGAGGTCATAAAAACTGATGATATTCTCCAAACAACGCTGATAAAAGTGCAAAAACTCATAGAACTCGGAGCAGATATCAATGAGATAGCAATTTTGAGCGCAACCAATGGTGATGGCGGAGAGATTGAAGTACAACTGCGACAAAATGAGATCGATGTTGTCACAGAAACGACGACAAAACTTATCAATCAAAATGTTGTAAAAGCGCTTATAGAATATCTCAAATTCCTTTATTTTAATGAAGAACTGTATAAACAAAACTTCTTTGCGCTTCTGGGGCGTGAGGAGTTTGCCCTTGCAAAACAAGATGTCAGTGTCCTTTCACTAAGACAAATTGTCAAAGATGCTGTTGACAGATATGCTCTGTTTGATGGCGAATTTCATCTGCTTCGTTTTATGGAGATACTTGGAAATTATGATGATATCGAGCAGTTTTTATTTGAGTATGAAAGAGATGATACGACCGCCGCAGCATCTGACTTAAATGGAGTGCGGGTTTTGACGGTGCACAAATCCAAAGGGCTTGAATACGAACACGTTATCGTAATGGACAGACTTAAAAAAGCACCCGCTTCACGCGCGCCGATTATCTATGAATATGAGGGCATTGAACTCAAAAATATTTATCTTCGCATGAGCGGACGTGATGCACTTGATGCCTCGTATGCAAGAGCGTTAGAAAAAGATAAAGAACTAAGTTCAGAGGACAATCTTAACGCTCTGTATGTTGCATTTACAAGAGCAAGAGAAAATCTTTTTGTAGTCTCTAAAGAGAAAGACTCCACATTTGCTCAGCTTGATCTTGCCGCGGCGAGTTATGGAGTCTTACATGTAGAGCTTCATGAGGCAAAGAAAAAAGAGAAGAGTGAGCCATTTTCATACAGAGCACAATATTACGGAACGCAAAGCGATATTCTCGCTGTGGCAAAAGAGCAAGAAGAGGATCTTCGAGCGATTAATTTTGGTTTGGCACTTCATTATCATTTAGAGATGATGCACTCTTTTGAGATGGAGAGTGTGCAAAAAGCTTACGGCGCAATGCTAAACAGATATGGCTCTCTTTTGGATGAAGATGAGCTTATAAGTATCCAAAAACGAGTGAAAATGCTTTTGGAAAATAAAGAGTTTTTATCCCTTACAGATGGCAACTGCATACGGGAAAAAGCGATGCTCGTAAATGGTGAACTACGATTTATGGACTTACTCGTGGAACGTGCAGATGGCGGATATAACATTGTCGATTATAAAAGTTCTGAGCATCTGAGTGACCTACATGAAAAGCAAGTCCGAGGCTATATGAAAGCGGTTAGAAACATTACATGCGAAGTGCCCTGTGAGTGTAAGGAAGTTAAAGGTTATCTTTGTTATCTGCGTGAAGATGCGATTCTGCTGAAAGTTGTGAACTGAAAATAATCCTTGAATAAAACTTAAATTAAGCTACTTATAAGTTTATATAGCTATAATTTCGCACTTTAATTCGATGAAAGGTTCGAGAATGAAATTTACAAAAATTGCAACTCCTGAACAAATCGATCAAAAATGGGTTTTGATTGATGCTGAAGGGAAGACATTTGGGCGTATCGTAACTGAGATCGCTACTCGTCTTCGTGGAAAAGATAAACCATGTTATACACCAAACCTTGATTGTGGTGATTTCGTGGTAGTA
Source organism: Sulfurimonadaceae bacterium (assembly GCA_036171835.1). Lineage (GTDB taxonomy): Bacteria > Campylobacterota > Campylobacteria > Campylobacterales > Sulfurimonadaceae > Hydrocurvibacter. The sequence goes on from JAVHRU010000074.1 coordinate 10,360, forward strand.
GTGAACGCTTCCAAAGCAGCTTTTAAAGGTGCTGGCAAGATAGCTAACAAAGAGTATTTTACTCACAGTGGTTATTTTGGTTCTACAAAAAGCGTTAAAATGACTGAACTTTTAGAAAAAAATCCTGAGAAACTATTTAGATTAGCAACTCGTGGTATGCTACCAAAAACAAAACTTGGTGCAAAAATGATCAAAAAACTAAAAGTTTATGCAGGTGCGGAACATCCTCACTCTGCTCAACTATCGAAGTAAGGGGATATAGATGGCTAACAGAATATATGCAACAGGACGCCGTAAGTCTTCAATAGCAAAAGTATGGTTAACTCCAGGTACAGGTAAAATCACAATCAACGGTCTTTCGTTAGACGCATGGTTGGGTGGACTTGAAGCGAAAAAACTTCGTGTTAAACAACCTTTATCATTAACAAAACAAGATACATCAGTTGATATCGTAGCTACTACTTTAGGTGGTGGTTTCGGTGGTCAATCAGATGCACTACGTCACGGTATTTCTCGTGCACTAGTAAAATTTGATGCATCTTTCAGAGCTATTTTGAAGCCAGAAGGCATGATGACTCGTGATTCACGTACAGTAGAACGTAAAAAGCCAGGTCTCAGAAAAGCACGTCGTTCACCTCAATTCTCAAAACGTTAATCGTTTTTATGGAAAAACCCTTGGGTTTTTCCATATTTTTCTTCTTTAAAACATTTCAAAATTTTCTTCAAGATTTCCCTGATATAATTGCCTCAAAAAAAGATTTTAAATGCGCTATTTTTATTTGCTATTTTTATTTGTTTCATTACACGCCTCGACACTGCATCTAGCAACTTCTACAAATCCTTCACGTCTTAACCCTCTCTTAGCGACTGATTCAAGTTCGGCAGAGATAAGCGATTTTATTTTTAATGCTCTTGTCAAATATGACAAAGATTCTTCAACGGTTATAGGTGATCTTGCCGAGAGTTTCAAGTATGAAAACAACACAACACTTATCTTTAAACTTCGTCCAAATATCAAGTGGCAAGATGGTGTGAAATTTAGTTCAAAAGATGTTGTTTTTACCTACAATCTTATCAACTCAAAAGATGTCATTTCGCCTTATACGGCAGAATTTCGGATGATAAAAAGTGTGACGGCACTTGATGAAAGAACTATCAAAGTAGTTTATAAAAAACCCTATTTTAAAGCGCTTGAGACATGGATGATGGGAATCTTGCCAGAGCATATTTTAAAAAATGAGAAAAATCTGATGAGTGCATCTTTTAACACTCATCCCATAGGCACAGGAGCTTATAAACTCACGCAACTTGAACACTCAAAAGATATTATTTTAACTGCAAACGAGAACTATTTTTTAGGTAAACCCAAAATAGATACAATCATCTTTCATGTGATTCCCGATCCGATGACACGCTTTTTGATGCTCAAATCCGCGAAAATTGATGTGGGTTCACTTGGTGCGATGGAGTATGAACGTCAGCTTGATAAGGATTTTTTTGTCAGGTTTAACAAGTATGAAGATATCGCTCATGCTTATACCTATCTGGGATTTAATCTTAGAAATAAAAAGTTTCAAGATCCAAGAGTAAGAGAAGCACTCTCCCTTGCTATCAATAGAGATGAGTTGATGAAAATTCTTTTTTTAGGTCACGCAAGAGTTTGTACAGGTCCATTTTTACCAACAGGCACGGCTTTCAACAAAGATGTCAAAGCTCCAACGCAGAATATCAAAAAAGCAAAAGAGCTGTTAAAACAAGCTGGATATGATGAGAAACATCCGCTTTCCTTTGAGATTGCTACGTCAAATTCAGATTCTATTCGCCCTTATGCTGCAGAGATTATGCAGTATCAATTACAAAAAGTAGGTGTACATGTAAGCCTTCGCATTATGGAATGGCAGGCATTTTTAAATATGGTCGTTTTCCCAAGAAAATTTGAGACGGTCTTGCTTGGCTGGTCTCTTTCTTCAACGCCTGATCCCTATCTTTTGTGGCACAGTGACAACGACAAAGTGGGCGGATTTAACTTTATCGGGTATCATAACAAAAAAGTTG
>JAVHRU010000075.1:0-33370 GCA_036171835.1 Sulfurimonadaceae bacterium
TTATATATTAGTTTGTTAATCTTCTTATTCAATTTTTTTGTATATAATTGTAAAAGTTATAAAGGAAAAGTAATGTTCACACTCAAACAGCTTGAAGTATTTATCTCTTTAGCACATAAACAAAAAGTGATTGATGTTGCATCTGAGTTTCAAATGAGCCAGTCTGCCATCTCTATGTCGATAAAAGAGCTTGAAAAAATAGTCGGTGAGAAGCTTTTCGAACGCATTGGAAAGCGTCTGACTCTCAATGAAAGGGGCGTGCTTTTTTTAGAACAGGTTGCCTTACATATAGATGCTTTGCAAAAAGTATATACTAATTTTTCCTCTCAAAAAATCGAAGGAACTCTGAGATTGTGCGCAAGTGTAACAATAGCGAACTATCTTATGCCCAAATATATTGATGAATATATCAAAATACATCAAAATGTAAAATTTTCATTAAAATCTACTAACACTAATGATGTTATTCGTTTGATTAAAGAGGGAACTTACGATATAGGTTTTATAGAGGACAAATGTAGTGATGAAACACTTACATGCAAGAAGATTGCTTCGGATGAACTTGTGGTTGTTACAGTAAATCAAGAACTTGCAAAGAAAAATCTACATTTTATTGATACGCTCGCAACGATGCAGTGGATTATGAGAGAAGTAGGTTCAGGCACGAGATCGACATTTTTGGACGCTATATCTCCAGAGAGTGTCAATATTTATATGGAATTTGACCACACTGAAACCATCAAAAAGTTTTTAAAACTGAGTTCAAACTATATTAGTTGTTTGCCTCGTATCTCTGTTGCACAAGAACTCAATGAAGGTGCTTTATTTGAACTTCCTATCCGAGGGTATGAATTTAAACGCGATTTTATTCTTATCATGAGAAAAGACAAAAAAAGCAGTATGTTAGTTGATGATTTTATGAAGTTTATTTCGAATTAGATATAATTCGCCCTCAAAAGAAAATAAAGGTTTGTTATTTATGCAAGATATTCCGCATATTCCGGTTTTATATCGTGAAGTCTTAGAGGCTTTTGATGATGTGCAAGAGGGGATTATTGTAGATTGTACTATGGGATATGGCGGACACTCTTCATTACTTTTACAAAACAAACCCAATATCAGACTTATAGGTATTGATCAAGATCAAACGGCTATTGAGTTTTCCACCAAGAGACTTGAACCTTTTAAAGATAGAATAGAGATCAAAAAAGGGCGTTTTTCAAAGGTAATCAAAGAAATTCTACAAGAGAATGATGTATCGCAAATTAAAGGTATCTTAGCTGATATCGGGGTTTCCTCGTTGCAGCTTGACCAAAAAGAGCGTGGCTTTTCATATGCAAGTGAGAATCTTGATATGAGAATGGATAAAGACGCACCTCTAAGTGCTTCTGATGTCATTAACAGTTATTCTATTGTTGATCTTGAAAGAGTTCTAAGAGATTACGGTGAGATGCGAAACTATAAACAAGTCGCTGCTTTTATATCCGCGAACCGTCCTTTTCACTCTGCAAAAGAGTTAAGTGACAAACTACAGCATCTCTTGCCTCACGGCAAAAAGATTCATCCGGCAACTCTTTTGATGCAAGCGATTCGTATTGAAGTCAATGACGAACTAGGAGAATTAAATACACTTTTAGATGAGATACATAATATTGGTTTAATTGATACGGATGTGGCAATTATTTCATTTCATTCTCTTGAAGATAGGATAGTTAAGCAAAGATTCACTGCTTGGGCAAAAAATTGCATCTGTCCACCAGAAGCTTATAGATGTACATGTAGTAGAGATAATGCAATCGGTAAAGCAAAATTTAAAAAGCCACTCACCGCACAAAATGATGAATTAAAACAAAATCCAAGAAGTCGTAGTGCAAAATTACGTGTATTTAAGATAAAAAGATGAACGAAAAAAATCAGATGCTCGATGAGCTTTCATCGTTAAATAGAGAAAAAAAAGAGTTAGATGCAAAGTTTTTACTACATTTTTTTCTTATAGTGGCTTTCGTCTTTGTTGTGATATTTCCAAAGATGTTTTTACAACATGAGATTTACTATAAAAGTAGAGAAATAGCAAAGCTAAAGCGAGAATATGATTCTCTTAAAGAAGAAAACGAGATTATTAGCTCAAAAGTCGAGACGATGAAGTTTAAAAATCAAGTAGTAGACACTATCTTTTAAAATTTTAAAACCATTTGGAAGTCCTTCGTATGTAAGGATTTCCATATTATCTCAGTGCTATAATCGTCAAATTTTATTTTGAAACGGATGTTTACATGTATAATATATTTGAAGATGAAGATGATATCTTTATGGGTTCTCCAAAAAGTAAATTTTTGGATGTAGTTTTTAATGCAAATCGTGGAGTTGCAGAGTTTGAGCTTGAGCGTATTATGGAGCGTATGGCTATTTTAGAAATGATGCTGAATATTGAAGATGTAGAAGCTTTTGAAAAAAATATATCTCAATATGCATGGGAAAATAAAGATGCGGTTGAGACAAAAGTAAAAAGTCTTTACATAGAGAGTATGGGAAATGTTTTAACTCAATGTGAGTAAAAAAGGTGAAGAGATTTTCCCCTTTCTTTTTGTTACTCTTTTTTTTGAATGTTTCGATTTATGCACAAGAATATAGAATGAAGCAGACAATAGTGTTAAAAAAGGATAAAACAGAAAAGTTTCTTGTAAAATACGGTGAGATAAAAAAAGAGTTCAGATTTAACTGGACTCTTTATCAAAACAGCGGGTTGGTTGTCAAAACCAATTACGACCGTTTTAATTCTCAACATATGCTCTATATGAACCATGTTAATCAATCGATTCGTATCGAATTAAGATCAATTTCTATGCAAAGACGCTGGTTGCCATATATTATTGTAAAATTTGTAAAATTTGATACGAATAGGCAAGAAGCTACTTTTGATCTCTTTTTATTTGATAAAAAAGAGCAAATAGAATTTACACAACCCCAGAAGGAAACGCCAAAGGCATGATAGAAAAAGTAGAAGAAGAGATACAAAGATTACTCCAAGAGATCAATTATGATGAAGTTACTCGTCTTTTTTCGACTCTCTCTGGCGGAAAACGTTTACGCGCTAAACTTATCTTTAAAATTGCATCGCAGAACAAAGAATCTTTGACTCTTGCTGCCATTGTTGAACTGATTCATGCTGCGAGTCTCTTGCATGATGATGTGATTGATGATGCTTCGCTTAGACGCGGGACAGCTTCAGTAAACGCGACTGAAGGTAGTAAAACAGCCATTATGCTCGGGGATATTCTTTATTCAAAAGCATTTTCATCTTTAGTGTTTTTTGACAAAGCAATTGCATCTCGTATATCATCGGCTGTTACTGCGTTATCTATCGGAGAGATGCAGGATGTTGCTCTTGCAAAAAGTTTTAATTCAGATGAAAAGATTTACCTTGATATGCTTTATCTTAAAACGGCTTCACTTATAGAAGCAAGCGCTGCAGCTGCTGCTTTGTTAGCTGGAAAAAATGTTTCTGCTTATGCGCTTTACGGTAGAAATCTCGGACTTTCATTTCAGATCATAGATGATATTTTAGATATTGTTTCAGATGAAAAAACACTTGGAAAACCTGCTATGAATGACTTTGTAGAAGGAAAATGTACCCTTCCTTATATCTATTTGTATCACTCTTTAGATGAAGATGGTAAAGTAAAACTCCTATCTTTGCACGCTAAAAAGATAACAGAAGATGAAACTTTCTGGATAAAAGAAAAGATGGCCGAGTTTCAATCTGTAGAAAAATCTTTTGCTTTAGCCATGAGACTCTCAGATGAAGCAAAACTGGCAATCGGTGGTGAAGCAGAGTTGATTGCTATACTCGATACTATGATTAAAAGAAGTTACTGATGCATTATTTGACAATAAGTTTTACACATAAAAACTCGACGATTGAGATACGTGAAAAACTCTCTTTCTCAGGAGATGATCAACTCAAAGAATGTTTGGTTAAAGTGAATAGTTCAAACTCCATCCACGAAAGTATACTTATTTCTACATGTAACAGAATGGAAGTACTTGTGAGCTGTTCTAATGTAATGGGCGCGACTGAGCATATCTTTAATCTTTTAAGCGAACGTTCAAATATAAATATAGAAGAGCTTGAAGGTCGTGCGGATATCTTTGATGATCAAGGTGCTGTTCATCATCTTTTTAGTGTTGCATCCTCTTTAGATTCACTCGTTGTAGGCGAAACTCAGATAGCAGGTCAGCTTAAAGATGCTTTTCGTTTCTCTTATGATAATGGATACTGCGGACAGAAGCTTTCACGTGCGATGCACTATGCTTTTCGTTGTGCAGCGGAGATAAGAAATCTCACAAATATCTCTGCAAAACCTGTTTCCATCGCAAGTGTCGCCGTCGCAAAACTGCGTGATATTCTTAAAAATATCGAGGGAAAAAAAGCTTTAGTTATTGGCGTCGGTGAAATGTCTGAGATAACTACAAAACATCTTATCTCAAATGGTGTTGAGGTGCATATTGTAAATAGAACAAGAGAACACGCAGAAGAACTTGCACTCTCTTGCGGTGCAAAAGTAAAAGATTTTAGTGATCTTGCTAAACTTGTGAATGAATATGAGATTCTTTTCACTGCCACATCTTCCAAAGAGCCGATTATTACTGATAGCATAATAAAAAGCTGTGATTTTCAACGTTACTGGTTTGATATGGCTCTTCCTCGCGATATCAGTTTTTCTCATGGAGAGAATATCAATCTTTATGTCATCGATGATCTTAAATCGATAGTGAGTGAAAATATTACTATTCGTGAAGATGAGGCAAAACGTTCTTATACAATTATAGGGCGTCAGACAATGCAATTTTATGAATGGCTGAGAACACTTGCTGTAGAGCCGCTGATTAAAGATATCTATGAGCATGCACAAATAGCAGCACAAAAAGAGACCCAGCGTGTTCTCTCTCATGGATATATTCCAAAAGAGTATGAAAAAGAGATTTTAAAGATGAATCAGCAAGTACTCAAACGTTTTTTACATGAGATTACGCAGAAGATACGTCAGATATCAGGCGAATCAAATGCAGATACTATGATAGAATCGCTCAAATTCTTGCTCAATGAAGATAAGTCAAAATTGCCAGACAAATACAAATGTGAATATACGATAAAGGGTTAAAAGAAAATGAGATTATCAAATTTATATCTACCAACGTCAAAAGAAGCACCATCAGATGCATCACTTCCAAGTCATATTTTTCTCTCACGCGCGGGATTTATCTCTCAAGTCGCAAGTGGTCTATATAATTTTTTACCTCTTGGTAAGAGAGTTTTAAAAAAGATAGAAAATATTATCAATGAAGAGATGGAAGCTATCGGCGCTCAGGAAGTGGAACTGAGCTTTGTGACACCTGCTGAGCTTTGGCAAGAGAGTGGTAGAATCGAGAAATTTGGAAAAGAGCTTTTACGTTTTAAAGACAGAAAAGAGAATCTTTTTGTTTTAGGGCCTACACATGAAGAGATGATGGTTAATCTTGTTCGTAATAAAGTCACAAGTTACAAACAACTTCCATTACATTTGTATCAGATCAAAACAAAGTTTCGTGATGAAGCGCGTCCGAGATTTGGACTTATGCGCGGACGTGAATTTCTGATGAAAGATGGATACAGCTTTCACTCTAATGTGGAAGATCTTGACCGTGAATTTAATGCAGTCGAAGAGGCGTATAAAAAAGTCTTAACTCGACTTGGTTTGAACTTTAGAATCGTTGAAGCAGATAGTGGTGCGATTGGCGGGACTGGTTCCAAAGAGCTTATGGTGCTTGCTGATAGCGGTGAAGATACGATCGCTGTGTGTTCAAAATGCGAGTATGGCGCGAATATCGAAGCCGCAAAAAGATCAGAGCGTTTTGAGATCCCAGAAGCGCCTCAAGCACAGTTTAACAAATTTTTGACACCCCGTGTAAAAAGTATAGAAGATTTGAGTGAGTTTCTCAAAGTTGATTCATATTACACTGTAAAAGCAGTTGCAAAACGTCTTGTATTTGAAGACAGAACTGAAATAGCACTCTTTTTCCTACGCGGATGCGATTCTCTTCAAGAGAAAAAAGCTCAGAGTGTAACAAAAGCTATCGATCTCGTTGATGTGAATGAAAGTGAATTAGAAGCTGTTGGTCTAGTGGCCGGATTTATGGGACCGCTTGATCAGGATAAAGTGAAGTATGTCATAGATGCAGATCTGTATGAAGCAAAAAATATGATCTGTGGCGCGAATGAAAAAGATTATCATTTTGTTGGTGTGGATATGTCAGTTTTAAATGAGGCATTTTTTGCGGATATCGTCGAAGTAAAAGAGGGTGATGGATGTCCATATTGTGATGGAACACTCTCATATACAAAAGGGATCGAAGTGGGGCATATCTTTAAACTTGGCACGACCTATTCAAAAGCATTAAAAGCAGAGTTTTTAAATGAAAGAGGTCAGGCTGAACCTTTTATCATGGGAACTTACGGAATGGGTGTAAGCCGTTTGGTGGCAGCAATCATCGAACAACATCATGATGTAAATGGTTGTATCTGGACAAAAGAGAGCGCACCCTATATGGTTAATGTTATGGTTTCAAATGTAAAAGATGAAGCACAGTTAGCCCTTGGTGAAAAATTGTATGCCGAGCTAAAAGCTAAGCGTGTCGAAGTTATTTTTGATGATAGAAAAGAGCGTTTTGGATTTAAGATGAAAGATGCAGAACTTGTTGGTTATCCATATACGATTGTCATTGGTAAAGAGCTTGAAAATGGGATAGTTCAGATATTTGAACGTGCAACTTCAAATAAAGAAGATGTAAAGGCAGAAAATATTTTAGACGTAATTATGGATCGCATCTAGATGCTCTATTTTTTGATATACCTTTTCTTGGAAGTACTTGTCTCTACAGAGATAAGCTCCTACATTGGAGGTTTAGCTACTTTCTTTGAGATAATTGGTTCTGCCACGATTGGTATAGCGATACTCATGAATTTTCGAACTACATTTATGCAAAATCTCCAAGCCGTTTCTATGCAGCGTATTGATTTAAAAGAGTTTCAAAAATTGAATCTCTTTACGATCATTGGAGCAATTTTTCTTATCTTACCAGGATTTTTAACAGATATAATAGGAATACTTTTACAATTTTCGGTTATTACATCGATGTTTGTTAATCAATATAATGTAAAATCCACAAATTATAAAACGCAAGATGATTTTAAAAAAAAGGATGATGATGTTATCGATGTCGAAGTTATTAGTGACACTATTACTCACAAGTAGTTTATTTAGTGTTGGAGCTTATGCAAAAACTCAGGATTATTCAGCGCAGGTTGTAGATTTTTTAAAGAAAAGTATTGGAGGTAATCCAAATATTATCTCACTTGATGTTAAAGTTGTAGATAAAAAAGATTTGGAAAAACCACAAGGCTGGCAAGCATATATTGTTTCATTTGATGGTAAAGCAAAAGTTGGTAATGATGAGAAAAAGATTTCTCAAAGTTCTATCTATTTTGTAAAAGACGGTATTTTAGCGACTGAGCTTATTGATATGAAAACAGGTATAAAACTCAATGATACAGTGACTCCAAAGGTTCAAAATAGCTTTTATACAAAAGAAAATCTTCTGTTCGGAAGTGCAAATGCAACGCACAAAGTCGCAATTTTCTCAGATCCATTGTGTCCATTTTGTAAAAGCTTTGTTCCTGGGGCACTAACATACATGAAAAAATATCCAAGAGATTTTGCAGTGTACTACTATCATTTTCCTTTAGAAGGTTTACATCCAGCTTCACCTACGATCTGTAGAGCAGCTATCTATATGGAGATGGGTGGAGATAAAGACTCTATCTTTAAAATATATAATCTAAAAATCGATCCAAGAGAGACTGATGAACAAAAAATACTCGATATTGTAAGTGCTGCGGTGGGCAAAAAGATTACAAAAGAAGCTATTCACTCTTCTGCAGTAGAAGCTCAGTACAATGCAGGTCAAGATATCGCCCGTGCTCTTTTAGTCAATGGCACGCCGAGTGTGTATTTTGACGGAGAAAAAGATGCTGCAAAAACTAAATACAAAAGCGTAAAGGTACACTAAGTGATGAAAAAACTAACAATCGCGACTCGTGGAAGTCAGCTTGCATTATGGCAGTCTAACTATATTAAATCTGTTTTAGAAGCACAAAATCCAGATCTTGAAGTTGAGCTCAAAGTGATCATTACAACGGGAGATCGTATCTTAGATAAAGCACTTTCTCAGATAGGTGGGAAAGGGCTATTTTTAAAAGAGCTTGAAGAAGCGATGCAAAGAGGCGAAGCACAAATTGCGGTGCATTCACTTAAAGACGTGCCAACAGAACTTCCAGAGGGTTTTGTTCTTGGTGCTATTACTGAGCGCGAGGATGCTAGAGATGCACTTTTAAGCGAAAAATATGAAAATATTGATGCACTGCCAGAGGGTGCGATTGTAGGAACATCATCTTTAAGAAGAAGAATGCAGATAGAAGCTCTTCGTCCAGATTTAATTATCAAAGATCTTCGTGGTAATGTTGACACACGTATCAAAAAACTTCAAAACGGAGATTTTGATGCGATTATCTTAGCATCTGCTGGGATTAATCGTTTAGGTTTTGGTGAATCTGTCAAATATATCTATAATATTTCACTCGCTGAGATGATTCCATCTATGGGTCAGGGTGCGTTAGGGATTGAAGCTGTGAATGATCCAGAAGTTTTAGCGATGGTCTCACGTCTTCAAGATGATGCAACTATGATTGCTACAACAATTGAGCGAGATTTTGTTGATTCACTTGATGGCGGATGTCAGGTTCCAATCGGTGTGAATGCAGTTGTAAATGGCGATGATGTTTCAATCAAGGTCATCTTAGGTCTTCCTGATGGAACTGAAATTTTACGTGAAAGTACGATAGCAAAAACTTCAGATTATAAAACTATCGGCAGAATTATGGGTCAAGATATGATTGCTAAAGGTGCAAAAGAACTTCTTCACCGAGCTGAAATTATGGCTGCTGCTACACCGTCTACCCTTTAAATATAACTTCAAACTCTTCTTACGTGTAAGGAGAGACCTACTAAAGAGAAACAATGCAAAAAACAATAGATTTACTGAAAAAATCAAATGAACTCACAATTATAAAAAAGAGCGTTGATATATATTTAGAGATTCCTCACCTAGCTTATGCTGAAGTAAAAAAACCAGACGGCGGCAAAGCTTTACTTTTTACTCATCCCGTGGATTCAAAGAGTGGCAAAGTATTTGATGTACCCGTACTTATGAATATTTTTGGTTCATATAAAAGATGCGAACTCCTTTTTGGCAGACCAATCGAGTCCGTTGCAGATGAGATCACAAAACTTCTTCACATGAAACCCCCAAGTGGATTTAAAGAGAAATTTTCTATGCTAGGAGATATTTTTTCTTTAAAAGATATTTTTCCAAAACGCTTAAAAGGCGAGGGTGCATGTCAAAAGATAAAATATCTTAATGATGATATAGACCTTTATAAACTTCCAATTCTTACAACTTGGGAAGGGGATGGCGGACCATTTATCACTATGGGACAAGTCTATACACAAAGCCTCGAGGGAGAGATGGTAAATCTTGGAATGTACAGACTTCAGGTGTATGATAAAAATCATCTTGGGATGCACTGGCAGATTCATAAAGACTCTTCACATTTTTTTGACCAGTATCAAAAAGCGGGTAAAAAGATGCCAGTCACTGTTGCAATAGGAGGAGATCCACTTTATACATGGTGTGCAACAGCTCCACTTCCTTATGGAGTCAATGAACTTTTACTTTATGGACTCATTAAAAAAGAATCCGCGCAACTTGTTGCGTCACTGACGAACCCATTATTTATTCCCGCAGATGTTGATTATGTGATAGAGGGTTGGGTTGATCCTTTGGAATTCAAAAAAGAGGGGCCTTTTGGTGATCATACCGGATATTACACTCTAGAAGAGAACTATCCGATTATGGAAGTAAGTGCTATAACGACGAAGAGATCTCCTGTGTATTTGGCAACTGTTGTTGGTAAGCCACCTTTGGAAGATAAATATATGGGCTGGGCGACAGAGCGAATATTTTTGCCGCTTTTAAAAACAAATGCGCCCGATCTAATAGATTATCATATGCCTGAAAACGGTGCTTTTCATAATCTTATATTAGCAAAAATGCAAATACTTTATAAAGGACATGCAAAACAGTTTATGCACCTTTTTTGGGGTTCTGGACAGATGAGTTTTGTCAAACATGCGATCTTTTTGGATGACAATGCTCCAAAACTTACAAATTACAGTGCCCTTGTCACATATATATTAAATAGATTTACACCTAAGTGTTTGTTTATCTCAGAGGGGATCACGGATGCGCTTGATCACTCATCACCTGAAGCTTTGGTCGGAGGCAAACTTGGAGTCGATGTGACAGCTGCCAATGTAGTTTTACCACCCCAGATTTTAGGAGAAGATGAATTGCTTTTCGCGGCTCAAAAGCTTTCTCCTGAGATTGTAAGCTTAGTGCAATATATGCTGCACACCAAGAATCCAGTGACAGTCATTTCTGTAAAAAAATCAAGATCTTTAAAAGAGTGTTTTGACGATTTGGCAGCTCTCAATGAAAATATGCGTATAGTTGTTTTTGTGGATGAAGAGAAAAATGATATTGCAAATCCATATATGCTTCTATGGAGAGTAGTCAACAATATAGATGCTACTCGTGATATTTTTGTCTCTGGATTGATGGTTGGAATTGATGGAACAAATAAAAATAAACTTGATGATTTTAACAGAGAATGGCCTGGAGATGTTGAGTGTACAGCAAGTGTTATAGAGAGGTTAAAAGTGCGTAATCTATGGACACTTGAAGAAAATTTAACCAAAAAATATCAAATCTAAAACTTTTGCTGAGGGAATAAGGTACATATTATAAAAACTGATGTAAGATGAGTAACTATTTTTTAAAAGGTGTCATGTATGAATAAAATATTGGCTTCTGTAATTTCCCTGTTTTTCATAACTGAATTAACAGCCAGCGCTGCTGTGTACAAAGGACAACGTGTGTATGTTAAAGAGTGTCGTGCATGTCACGGTGGTGGACAAGCATTGGCTGCTTCTAAAAGAGGAAGAGAGTGGAAAAAAATGTTTAATAATGATGGAGAGGAACTTGTAAGCGTACATACAGAGAGTAAAAAAGCTCAAGATTCTTGGGAATATTTTAAAAGTGATCAGTTTGGGTCAAAAGCGAAACACTTAAAAGACTTTTTGATGGAATACTCAAAAGACAGTGGTAAAGTTCCTGCTTGTAATTAAACTGTAACCTATGTTTCTTAAACATAGGTACAACAAAACTCCCCCTAAGCCTAGCTTATAACAACTTTAGTTAAAATTCTTTACTTTTTTATTTGGAGATATTATGGATAAAATGTGGTCTGGCCGTTTTACTAAAGGTGCATCCTCTTTACTCGACGCATTCAATGCTTCAATTATGTTCGATCGAAAACTATATCGTGAGGATATTGAGGGATCGATCGCTCATGCAACTATGCTTACAAAGCAGAAAATACTCACTCAAGATGAACTTGATTTAATTATCAAAGGTCTTAATCAAGTTAAAGATGAGATAGAATCAGGCGAGTTCGAGTGGAAGATAAGCGATGAAGATCTTCATATGGGAATCGAAAAAAGATTGACAGCCATCATCGGTGAGGCTGGTAAAAAACTTCATACAGCACGTAGCAGAAATGATCAGGTCGCTGTTGATTTTAGAAGATACGTTTTACGTAAGAACAAAGAAATTGTCACTGGGATCAAAGAAGTGATGGAAGTTTTGGTAGACATTGCATCAAATCATACTGAGACACTTTTACCGGGAATGACACATTTACAACATGCACAACCGATCAACTTTGGATTTCATATGCTTGCGTATGTCTCTATGTTTAAGCGCGATATTGAGAGATTTGAAAGCTCATTTGAGCGCAATAACTTTTCTCCTCTTGGTTGTGCCGCACTGGCTGGAACTCCGCATAAGATAGATCGTGCTTATACAGCGGAACTTCTAGGATTTGATTCTGTCAGTGTTAACTGTCTAGATACTGTAAGTGACCGAGATTTTGCACTGGAGATTTTATTTAATATCTCGACTATGATGATGCATATCTCTAGACTTAGCGAAGAACTTGTTATGTGGTCAAGCTATGAGTTTAAATTCATAGAACTCAGTGATGAGTATTCAACGGGTTCATCTATTATGCCACAGAAAAAAAATCCTGATGTTCCTGAACTTCTTCGTGGAAAAACAGGACGTGTTTATGGTGCTTTAATGGGTCTTTTAACGGTTATGAAAGGGCTTCCATTGGCGTATAACAAAGATACGCAAGAGGATAAAGAGGGTGTTTTTGACGCTGTTGAAACAGCTGAGATCTCACTAGAAATCTTAAAAGAAGCCTTAGCTACTATGGATGTAAAAGTTGAAAATATGCACAGTGCGTGTAAAGTAGGGCATTTGAGTGCTACGGATTTGGCTGATTATTTGGTTGAGAGATGTGGAATTCCATTTCGTGAAGCGCATTTTATCACTGGAAAAGCGGTCGCAAAGAGTGAAGAATTGAAAATTGATCTCAGTGATATTACTTTTGAAGAGTTGCACAAAATAGATAACAGAATTCAAGATGATGTGATAGAAAAACTCTCTATAAAAAACTCTATGAATGCAAGAACGTCACAAGGTGGAACATCAACAAAAGGTACACTTGAACAACTTGCATATTTTAAAAACTACCTTGGAGAAAAAAAGTCATGAAAATAGTTGTTTCACATAAAGAGGATATGAAGTTCGAAGCTAAAACTGAAAAAAGTAGCTTTATTATCGATTGCCCACAGATCAGCCCAATCGAGTATTTCTTGAGCGGTATCATTACATGTAGCGCGACAGATATGATTATGATTCCTAAAAATCAGGGAAAAACTGTAACAAATCTGAGCATAGAAGGTGATGTCGAAAGAAATGAAGATTTTCCAAGAAAATTTAATACACTTCATCTTACTTATAACTTTGATTCTGACGCGGACGATATGATGGCCGCACGCTTTGTTATGGCATCTTTAGAGACCTACTGCTCAACGATCAATACGATCCGCGACAGCGTCAAGATAAGTTATACGATTATTCATAACGGCAAAACGATTAGAGAGAATGAATCAATGATCTCAGGCGGCGGTGTGAAGATAGATATGGGTGAAATCGAAAGCTGTCCACAGTAAAACCACTTACATGTAAAGCTTTGCATGTAAGAACTTCTAAAATTTTTTAAAAGAAATCTTGAGGATCTGCATCTGCTAAATGATCCCATTTTAGTTTTGAGCCGCCAAGGATGTGCCAGTGAAGATGATTGATCTCTTGCCCACCGTTTTCTCCGACATTGGTGATGACTCTGTATCCGCTTTTATCAATCCCTAGGCGTTTAGCCACTTCTTGAATAAATGGAGTCATTCCTTTCATAGTTTCAGGAGAAACTTCATTAAAACTGTCTACATGTAATTTTGGAATCGCAAGGATATGCACAGGAGCTTTTGGATTGATATCGTGAAATGCTATAAAATCATCATTTTCTAGTTCGATATTTGCTGGAATCTCGTTATTAACAATTTTGCAAAATAAACACATTTGAAACCTCTTTCATACTCTGGTAAATTAGGGTTAAATTTTATCATAAATGTTATTTTTTTACTTTAAATAAGTGCGAGAATCAATTCATCAAGCTTTTTGTAATGGAGTTTTTTGTACAATCCAAAAAAAAATAAACTACTGGAGACTCTATATTGAAAGAGTGGTATGAAAAAATCCAAACAGCCATCAGCGTTGAAGATTTAGAAAATATACGTATAGCGATTTTTGGTAAAAAAGGTATTTTGGCAAAACAGTTTGAAGAGATGAAAGCTGTGCCAAATGAGGAAAAAGCAAATTTTGCAAAAGAGCTCAATACCCATAAAAACGAGCTGACTTCACTATTTAACCAACAAAAAACAGTTTTACAGACAAAAGAACTTTATGAAGCTATGAAAGCTCAGGCTCTTGATGTCTCACTTTTCTCTACAACATCGAGAAAGGGTGCTTTGCATCCCGTTATGGAGACTATGGATAGAATCGTAGAATATTTTTCATCTATGAACTTTTCTGTGGAAACTGGCCCGATGGTCGAGGATGATTTTCATAATTTTGAAGCATTAAACCTTCCAAAATACCATCCTGCACGTGATATGCAAGATACGTTTTATTTTAAAGATGAGATGTTGCTTCGTACACATACTTCTCCGGTTCAGATACGCACGATGCTTAGTACTAAACCACCTATTCGTATGATCGCTCCGGGTGCGGTATTTCGTCGTGACTATGATCTCACACACACTCCGATGTTTCATCAGGTCGAGGGTCTGCTTGTGGATGAAGAGGGTAAAGTGTCATTTGCAAATCTCAAATATATCTTAGAAGATTTCTTAAAATATATGTTTGGCGATGTCGAAGTACGTTTTAGACCGAGTTTTTTTCCATTCACGGAGCCCTCAGCTGAAGTAGATATCTCATGTATCTTCTGTAAAGGTAATGGATGTCGTGTATGTTCACATACAGGTTGGCTTGAAGTGTTGGGCTGTGGAATTGTGGACCCGAATGTTTTTAAAGCCGTCGGATACGAACATGTAAGCGGATATGCATTTGGACTTGGCGTTGAGCGCTTTGCGATGCTTATTCATCATATTGGAGACCTTCGCTCTTTATTTGAGGGAGATGTTAGACTATTGGAGCAGTTTCAATGATAATTACAAAAAGTTGGTTAAACCAGTTTATCAATATTGAAGATAAATCAGCAGATGAGTTGGCAAAGACACTTAATTCCATTGGTTTAGAAGTTGACAGAGTTGTCCAATACAAAATACCTGCAAAAATAGTTTTTGGTCACGTCTTAGAGTGCGACAAACATCCAGATGCTGATAAACTTAATGTTTGTAAAGTAGATGTAGGAACAGCCGTTTATCAAATCGTCTGTGGTGCAGCTAATGTACGCAAAGGCTTACATGTTGCAGTTGCAACTCTTGGAGCACGTATGCCAAACGGTTTAGAGATCAAACCTGTACAACTTCGCGGTGTAGACAGTGTAGGAATGATTTGTTCTGCAAGCGAACTTGGTCTTGCAGATGTAAGCAGTGGAATTATAGAATTCGATAGCTCGATTGGCAAGATTAAACTCGGTCAAGAGCTATGTGAAAACAGATATCTGCAAGATACGCTTATCGAGATAGAACTCACAGCCAATAGAGGCGATTGTTTGAGCATCTATGGTGTGGCACGTGATCTTTGTGCTGCTTATAATCGTCCGCTTATCAAGATAGCTGATGGCGAGGGTGAAGAAAGACGTATGGGAATCGGTAGAATCCTTCAGCTTACTCATGCAGATGGCTTAGATATCAATTTAAGATACAAAGCAATCGAAATGAAAGAGTTGAAAATACCGTTTTTGATCTCACTTCGTTTATCTCAGATAGAGGAAAAACAATCATCAGACCTTGATGCATTTCTATTTTATACGACATATACAACAGGTGTAGTACTCAGAGCGTATGATTACAACTTTTTTAAAGTCAGTGACGATGCAGAGAAAAAGGCAAAGATCTCATTATCCCTTGATGATCTTGGATTTGCGACTATTTATGCAAAGGAAAAAGTAGCTTCAGTGGTAGGAGCCAATCAAGAAGATTGCTCTAAAATGCCTAATAATGAAGGTATTGCAATTATTGAAGCGAGTTATATTCCTCCGCATATTATCTCTAAGCAGATGGCAGAAAATAAGATCGAAAGCGGGCATCTTTTTTATAGAACTTCGCGAGGTAGTGAACCGACACTCAATATCGGGCTTAACTATTGTATAGGATTGTTTGATAAAAATTCAAGCTCTGAAATATATGGCGGAAGTATAGAGCTTTGTGATGAGTATGAATCAGTTCTAATTACTATTTCAGTTGATGAAATCAATAGTATTATCGGTGCGAAGATAGATAAAACAACGATCACAAGAATTCTTCAAAATTTAGGGTTTGATATAGGCAAATCACAAGGGACGAATTTTGTTGTTTGTGTTCCAAGATACCGCCATGATATTGTCAATAAACAAGACATAGTTGAAGAGATAGTACGTTTAGTAGGAATAGATAATATTCCATCAAAACCATTTATACTTAAAGAAAAAAATCCTCTTTCCTCTGGATATTTCGAATTTAAAAAGTTAAGAAAATACAGACACAGTGCTGTCAATCAAGGTTTCTTTGAAACAGTACATTTTGTGTTTAATGAAAAAGCAAAACTTAAAGAGCACGGCTTTGCATGTATAGATGAAACTCTTGAACTTTTAAACCCGATTGTAAACACTTTAGATACAATGCGTCCAACTTTAATGTTAGGTCTTTTAAATGCAGTAAGCTTAAATGTAAAGTCAGGATACAAAGATGTCAGACTTTTTGAGATAGGTTCTGTTTTTTCCTCAACGCGCGAAGAGTCTACCAAAATGGCATTTATCTACAGTGGTGATGCGTATAAAGATGGAATCTTAAATGGCGGAAAATCTAGCAAAATGGATTTTGGTGCTTTTGTTCAGTTGGTTTCAAATGTTGTAGGTGACATCGATCTTGTAGCATATACGCCTGAACATACACTGGCAAATCCATACCAGTGCGCGAAAATAATGCTCAATAATCAAGCAATCGGTGAGCTGTTTAAACTCCATCCTGTAGTTCAAGATGCAATGGATTTAGATGAAACTTTTATCTGTGAGATCGATTTTAGTAAGTTGTCATTTAATCTTGTTGAAGCAAAACCATACTCAAGATATCAAGCTTCTTTTAGAGATTTAAGTCTTGTCGTACCAAACAGTTTAACGTATGATGAGATACAGCAAGTTATCAAAGAGAGTAAATCTGAGCAAATAGTACGTTTTTATCCTGTAGATAAATATATCGATCAAAGCTTAGGTGAAAATTCAAGTTTAACTTTGCGTTTTGTTTTACAGTCTTTAGAAAAAACGCTTGAAGAGGATGATATTACATCCAATATGAATACTATTTTAAATGTATTAAATGAAAGATTGGGACTCACACTCAGATGAAAAGTGTCAACATAGTTCCGGCAAAGCCTTTTGATTTTAAAACCGATAAAATTGCTTCAGACAAATCTATCTCTCACCGTTCTGTGATGTTCGCTCTTCTTGCAGACGGCGAGTCAAAGATCAGAAACTTCTTACGTGCGGAAGATACTTTAAACTCATTAGAAATCGTCAAAAATCTTGGTGCTTCAATCGAAGATGATGGAGAACTCATTACGATCAGCTCTTCAGGTATCAAAGAGAGTGAGCATATTTTAGATTGTGGCAATTCTGGAACTGGAATGCGTTTATTTTGTGGACTTTTAAGTTCAGCAGAGGGACATTTTATTTTGAGCGGCGATGAATATCTTTGCCGTCGTCCTATGAAAAGAGTTACCGCTCCACTACGTTCTATTGGCGCAAAACTTGATGGCAGAAATGATGGAGATTTGGCTCCGCTTAGTATAAGAGGTGCTTCTTTACAAGCATTTCATTATGAAAGCAAAATCGCATCCGCCCAAGTAAAAAGCGCGATGATTTTGGCCGCTCTAAGATCAGATGGCATTTGTACTTATACAGAGCCCGAACTGAGCCGTGACCATACAGAGCGAATGTTAAAAGGGATGGGGGCTGATATAAAAGTAGATGGGCTTAAAACGACTATAGCACCAATGCAAGGGCTTTTATCTCCTTTAAATATTCGTGTTCCTGCTGATCCATCTAGCGCATTTTTCTTTGCTGTTGCTGCTGCCATTACTCCAAACTCTTCGGTAGTTTTAGAAGGTGTTACTCTCAATAAAACTCGCATCGAAGCATTTAAAGCACTAGAAAAAATGGGTGCTGATATTACATATAAGCTTACCGATGATAAATATGAGCCAATAGGTGATATTACAGTGAAATATGCTCCACTAAAAGCTATAACAGTGGAAGAGAATATCTCTTGGCTGATAGATGAACTGCCGGCTCTTTCTATTGCTTTTGCATGTGCAGAGGGTGTAAGTGTTGTAAAAAATGCAGAAGAGTTGCGGGTGAAAGAAAGTGATCGAATCTCTACCGTAGTCGAAGGTCTTAGAGCTTGCGGCATTAAAGTCGATGAAGTTGAAGATGGATACAGTGTTTATGGCGGAGAACTTCGTAGTGCAGTCATTGACAGCCACGGAGATCACAGAATCGCGATGAGTTTCATCATTGCTGGACTTAGATGTGGTATGGAAGTCAAAGATATAGATTGTATACAAACTTCATTTCCGAACTTTTTTGAACTTTTACAAAATTTAACAAAAATTGAGTACATGTAAGATGAAAATAGAACTTGCTGAAAATTATGGCTTTTGTTTTGGTGTTAAACGCGCGATAAAGATTGCAGAAGAAAATAAAAACTCTGTAACATATGGGCCATTAATTCATAATGCCAAAGAGATAGAAAGACTTGATCTTGACTATAAAGTAGGATTGACTGAAAATATTTCAACTTTTAAAACTGGTGATAAAGCAGTTATAAGAACGCATGGTATTCCAAAAGCAGAACTCACGTTTTTAAAAGAAAAAGGCGTAAATGTGGTCGATGCAACTTGTCCTTATGTGACAAAACCACAGCAGATATGTGAAGAGATGAGCTCACTTGGATATGATATCGTGATCTTTGGAGATGATGAACACCCAGAGATCAAAGGTGTAAAAAGTTATGCATCTAACGGCGCATATGTTGTGAATTCCGTAAATGATCTAGAAGATTTAAAACTCAAAGATCACATAGCGTTAGTAGCACAAACGACAAGAAAAGTGGAAGATTATCTCGAAGTTGCCAATTACCTAATCCCACGTCATAAAGAAGTACGAGTTTTTAATACTATCTGTAATGCAACATTTGAAAACCAGGATGCAGTACGAAAGCTTGCAAAAAGAGCTGATGTCATGATCATTATCGGTGGTAAAAACTCATCAAATACAAAACAACTCTTTAGCATAGCAAAAGAATTTTGCTCCGATAGCTACCATATAGAAGATGAAAAAGATATCGATTTCTCTTGGTTTCAATGTAAAGAACTTTGCGGCATCAGCGCTGGAGCTTCTACTCCTGATTGGATCATTCAAAAAGTGGTCGATTCCATCAGTAACAAAGAACAATGATTCAACATTGTTCTTGCTAAATCCATTCTTCTTTTTTAATTTTTCTTTCTAAATTACCTAACCTTTTTTAACATATTAGCTTTAGTCAAAATTTAAGCAATATTGATACGTAATCGTTATAAACATTGTGTATAATCATAAGAATAGCTAAAACAAGTAAGGTAATCTATGAAACTTCACTCTTATGATATAAGTCCAAAATGTACTACAAGCGTTGCTTATTTTTCTATGGAGTTTGCCATCGATCAAGCTTTAAAAATTTATTCGGGTGGACTCGGATTTTTAGCGGGTTCTCACATGCGCAGTGCATATGATCTTAAACAAAATATCGTAGGTATCGGGCTTTTATGGAGTTTTGGTTATTATGATCAAGAACGAAATGAAGACCGTACTTTAAAACCTCAATATACTCGTAAATATTACTATTTTTTAGAAGAACTTAAAGAAAAAGTCACTGTTAAAGTCCAAACAAAAGATGTTGTCGTAAAAGCATTTTTACTTCATGCAGAAGTGTTTGGAACAGCTCCAATTATCCTGCTTTCAACTGATATAGATGAAAATGATTATCTCTCTAGAACCATTACCCATAAACTGTATGAATCAAATGAAAGAACTCGTGTGGCTCAAGAGATTGTTTTAGGTATCGGAGGAGTGAAAATTTTAGAAGCATTAGGGCGAAAAACAGATATCTATCATATGAATGAGGGGCATGCGCTTCCGCTTGTATATGAGTTAACTAAATATTATCCCCAGATAGAGAGCTTAAGGGAACATGTTGTTTTTACGACTCATACACCGGAAGCTTCTGGCAACGAGACCCATGACATTAATTTTTTACATGAAATGGGCTTTTTTAATGGACTGAGTTTAGAGAAAGCTCGTAGTTTAAGTGGCTATGAAAATGATGATAATTTTTCTCTGACCGTTGGAGCCCTGCGCGCGAGTAAACGTGCAAATGCTGTCTCAAAGATACATGGAAAAGTTTCTAATGAGATGTGGTCAGATGTAGAAAATCGATGCGAGATTATCTCAATTACAAATGCTCAAAATAAAAAATATTGGACAGATAAAACACTGATCCGTGCCCTTGATGAGCATGAAGACTATGAACTTGTTGCACGAAAAAAACACCTGAAGAAAGTTCTTTTTGATGAAGTGGCAGATCAGACAGGGAAGATGTTTGATCCAGAAATTTTCACAATTGTCTGGGCAAGAAGATTTGCTGAATATAAACGTCCAGGACTCTTAAAATATGATTTTGAAAGATTTATAAAGTTAATTGAAAATACGCAGATGCCTGTTCAAATCATTTGGGCTGGAAAACCTTATCCAACAGATCACGGCGCAGTAGATATGTTTAATGAGCTCATTCATATTAGTCGTCAATATCCAAATATTGCCGTGCTTATCGGTTACGAGCTTTCTCTCTCAAAACTTCTAAAACAGGGAAGTGATCTTTGGCTGAATACTCCAAGACTCACCCGTGAAGCAAGTGGAACAAGTGGTATGACTGCGAGTATGAACGGTTCTGTACATTTTTCTATTAATGACGGATGGCATCCTGAGTTTGCACGAGATGGTAAAAATGCTTTTACGATTCCAGAAATTGATCATAATCTGAGTATTTTAGAGCAAGACAGACTCGATAATAAAAATATGATGGATATTTTAGAAAACACGATTTTGCCTATTTACTATACAAATCAGCATAAATGGACTCGTATTATGAAAAATGCGATGACTGAGATAGAGATAGAATTTGATTCAGGTCGTATGGCAAAAGAGTATTTCGAACTTATGTACAATTACAAGGCATAGTATGACTACAAATATTAAATATATGAGCGGTGTGAAGAGTTTAAAAGATATTGATGTATATGGCAAACGTGTTTTGATACGAGTGGATTTCAATGTCCCGCTTGATTTACATGGAAATATTTCTGATGATCGCCGCATTAAAGCAGCCTTACCGACGATCAACTATTGTATAGACCACAATGCTTGTTCTATCACTTTAGTGTCGCATCTTGGACGTCCAAAAGGCGCTTATGAAGAAAAATACTCACTCAAACATATCCAAAAAAGGCTTGAGAGATTACTAGACAAGAAAGTCGAATTTATTGATGATTTTCTTGGTGCGAAGCAGGAGATTGCTACTTGCTCTAAAGAGAGAGTTTTTTTACTAGAAAATATCCGTTTTTACGAGGGCGAAAAGAAAAATGACATAGAGTTCTCAAAGCAACTCGCTTCTATCTGTGATGTTTATGTCAATGATGCTTTTGGAACAAGTCACAGAGAAGACTCTTCTACATTTGGGATCACAGAGTTTGTAGATACAAAAGTTGCAGGATTTTTGATGATGAAAGAGATAGAAGCATTTTCTAAAGCACTTGAAGTTCCTGTTCGTCCTATAGCTTTGGTTGTCGGTGGAGCAAAGATCTCTTCAAAGATTACTCTTTTGGAATCTGTGTTACAAAAAGTAGACAAACTGATTATAGGCGGAGCCATGAGTAATACATTTTTAAAAGCTTTGGGCTATGATATGAAAGACTCTTTATATGAAGCAGATTATGTCGCAACTGCCTTACATGTAATGACTCAGGCACGTCAAATAGGCGTTAAAGTATATCTTCCTGTGGATCTTGTTGTGACGGATTCTGTTGAGACTCCAGTGGATGTAAAAGTTGTACCCGCGCAAGATGTGCTTGATGGTTTTAAAGCTGTAGATATTGGACCGGCAACTGTGAAACTTTTTAGTGAAGCGGTAGAGATCTCAAACACCATTATCTGGAATGGGCCGATGGGCATCTATGAGCAAGATAAGTTTTCAAAAGGGACTTTCAAATTGGCAATGGCAATAGCTGACTGTTATGCTTACACAATCGTCGGGGGTGGTGACACGGCTGACGCTGTAGAGAGATGTGGAGAAGCAAGTAATTTTAGTTTTATCTCTACTGGCGGCGGAGCGAGTCTGGAACTTTTAGAGGGAAAAATATTACCTGGATTTAAAAACTTGGACAGAAGAGAGGAGAGTATCTAATGGCTTTGGCGATCATGTGTTCGGGCGGTGATGCGCCTGGGATGAATCCTGCGATAAAGAAGTTTATAGATTATGCACTTCACAAGGGTCAAGAAGCATATCTGATTTATGACGGACTCGAAGGACTCATAGATGGAAAAATAAAAAAAGCCACCCATAAAGATGTTGCCGGAATCGTGCATTTTGGTGGGACTATTATCCGTTCTTCACGTTCAAAAAGATTTTTCGAATATGAGTATAGAGAAAAAGCATACAATAATATAAAACAGAGTAACATTAAAGGTGTTATTGTTTTGGGTGGTGATGGTTCCTTTCGGGCTATGCAACGATTCAGCTCTGAGTTTGATATTAATTTTGTCGGTATTCCCTCCACTATCGATAATGATATTTATGGCACAGAGTATTGTCTTGGTGTTGATACCTGTTTAAATGTTATCAGAGATGCCCTAGATAAGATAAGAGATACCGCATCCTCATTTAACCGTGCTTTCTTGATAGAGGTGATGGGTAGAGACTGTGGATATCTCGCTGTGGCTTCGGCTATGGTGAGTGGTGCTGAGATTTGTATCATCCCAGAGATAGAGTTTAATAAAGAAAAAATGGAAGCGAAGCTTGTAAAGGAGATAGCAGAGGGGAGAAACTATGCCTTAGCTATTATCTCCGAGGGTGCGAAAAAAACGACCGAGATTCATCAGTGGATGGAAGAAAAACTTGGTCTTGAAACAAGAGTGAGTATTTTAGGACATATCCAAAGAGGTGGAAATCCTACTTTTTATGACCGTATGATGGCTTTTGATTTTACGATTGCAGCGGTTGATTATCTTCTTTCACATAATGATTCGAACAAAGTTGTCGTGTTTAATAAGGGTAAGTTTAGTTTTATAGAGATCGACGATGTAGTACAAAACAAATATGAGCTACCAAAGCATTTTATAGATGCTGTAAATTATTTAGATTAAAAGGAGAAATATGAAAGCAGTAGTTATGGCAGGCGGATTTGGAACAAGAATCCAGCCTCTGACACATTCAAGACCAAAACCGATGTTGCCTATTATGAACAAACCGATGATGGAACATACAATGATGATGCTCAAAGATCTTGGCATTACTGAGTTTATTGTACTTTTATATTTTAAGCCTGAAATTATTCAAGATTATTTTAAAGACGGAAAAGATTTTGGGATCAAGATTACTTATGTTATTCCTGATGATGACTACGGAACTGCCGGAGCTGTGAAGCTTGCAGAGGAGTATATTGGAGATGAAAACTTCATTATTATCAGTGGTGACCTTGTAACAGATTTTGATTTCTCCAAACTATTTGATTTTCATACAAGTAAAAATGCGAAGCTTTCTATCGGTCTGACATCGGTTGAAAATCCTCTTCAGTTTGGAGTTGTGATTGCCAATGAAGATAATATAATCGAAAAGTTTTTAGAAAAGCCAAGCTGGGGAGAGGTGTTTAGCGATACGATAAATACAGGAATCTATATCATCGAAAGTGAGATACTGCAGTACATCCCAAAAAATGAAAATTTTGATTTTGCAAAAGATCTTTTCCCTCTCTTGATGAGAAAAAATATCCAACTTATGGGATATAGTCTCAGTGGATATTGGCGTGATGTCGGCAACCCTGAGAGTTACCGTGAAGTGTATGAAGATCTCTTGTCCAACAAAGCAAATTTTCAGATCTCTGGGATAAAACAAACGTATCCAGATGGCGTTCTTTATAGCAAAACCACATATAAACTTGATAGTTCTGTTGAAATAGTTGGAACAGTTTTACTTGGAGAAAATGTCACAATAGCAAAAGATGTGAAACTCATAAATGTCGTTATTGGTGATAATGTCACAATTGCAAGTGGTTCTAAGATAAGAAACAGTGTCTTATGGGACAAAGTTACAGTCGGAAAAAATGCTAAACTTGATAACTGCGTTATCTGTAATGACAATATCATCGGTAAAAATGTCAAAGCTAAAGCAGGGATGATATTGGCAGAGGGTTGTGAGATCGGTGAACTCGCAATGATCGAGCAAGATGTCATCATCTGGCCAAATAAAAATATTGAAGCGGCATCGATTGTTAGTCATAATCTTGTGCTTGGTACAAAATATAAAAACTCTATCTTTGAAAATGGAAGCGTTTCTGGAAAAAGCAATATGGAGCTTTCATGTGAGATGGCAACAAAACTCGCAGAAGCTTTTGCCGCGCAACTTCCCGTAGGCTCTAAAATAATTGTTGGACGTGATGATGATAAAAGCTCGCGTATGCTCAAGCGTGCATTTTTAGGAGGAATGCTCTCAGCTGGAATAGATGTTTTAGATATTAAAAATGTTCCTCCATCTGTTCTTCGTTTTGCTTTGGCGCATGATCCAAAACTCGTTGGTGGCGCTCACTTTAAGAGATGTATCGAAGATACACTCAACTCTGAGATAACTCTTTTCAATGAGGAGGCGATTCGAATCGACTTAAACTCTGCAAAGTCTATAGAAAAATCATTTTTTAGTGAAAAGTTTCGTCGTGTTGATTATACGCAAATCGGGACTATACACGAGACTTTGCATCATATTGAGTGTGTAAATTATAAACAGACTATGGAAGCTAAGATTAACCATTCTATCATTAAATGTAAAAACTTTAAAGTGGCTGTAGATTTGATGCATGGAACTACTGCGGAGATCTTTCCTAAACTTTTAAATGATCTTGGCATTGAAAATATTGTACTTAATAGTTATTATGATGAGAAAAAATTAGCAAATGTCACAGCTTTAGAGAAAAAATCTTATGCAAATATCTCTTCTATCGTGAAAAGTTTAGATTATGATATGGGTGTGATTATCTATCCAAATGCACAGAAAGTGACTTTAGTGACGGAAGAGGGTGTGATACTCGATAAAGTGAAAATCCTTTATAGTGTTTTGGGTCTTTTAAATATCGATGCAAAAGAGAAGAAAAAACGGGTCTTTTTACCGACATGGGCACCTGATATCAAATACTTTGAAAACCTTGAGATAGAGCGTGGAAAATATGTAAATCTTAAAGCTTCAGAGCTTCAAAAATATGATCTGATTGCTACAGTAGACGGCAACTTTTCTTTTACAGAGTTTGGCTATACACGTGATGCTATGTATGCGAGTTTGAAAGTTATGCAACTCCTAAGCTGTCATGATGTCAAGCTTTCAGAACTGGCAAAAAGTGTAGATACTTTTTACTATAAATCACTTAAAGTTGATTGTACTCAAGCACTCAAGGGCAAAATGATGCGTAAGTTCTTAGAAGAGGCTAAGGGCAAAAAATCATCCTCTCTTGATGGCGTAAAGATCTGGGAGAACGAAACTGATTGGATTCTTATGATTCCAGATCAATATTCAGAGCATCTCAATATCTACATTCAAGCAATCGATACCATTTCTGGAGAGGCACTTTATGAGCGTTATATACAAAAAATCGCTGCTTGGTCAATAGGAGGCTGATTTGAAACTGAGCTTTATATGGCATATGCATCAGCCGGACTACCGCGATGGTAGTGGAATCATGCAAATGCCTTGGGTGTTTTTGCATGCTATAAAAGATTACTATGATATGCCATGGATGATGGCACGCCATAATGGTGTGAAGGCAACTTTCAATATCACACCGACACTCATACAGCAATTAAAACTTTATTATGTTCAGCCTCAAGCAAGTGACCGCTTTTTGGCTTTGTGGTCTGTTCATCCCTCTTCATTGGCTGAAGAAGACAGAAAATGGGTGATTAAGATCTGTAAAAGTGCAACTGCAAAGACAATGTTTGAGTCTTCTGCTAGATATAGAGAACATCATACTCAGGAGCATTTTAATAATAGTGAGCTTATTGACTTAGAGATGCTGTTTGTACTTTCGTGGTGCGGTGCTTATCTCAAAGAAAATAATATTATCGTACAGCAGCTCATTGCCAAGCAAAAAGATTATACCAATGATGAAAAACTTACTCTTTTAAACGAACTTTCCGTTTTTATCGCAGGAATATTTGATTATTATCTTAAGCTTCATAATGATAGTCTCATCACACTCTCGACTACGCCATTAACTCATCCGATATTACCACTTTTAATGGATATGAACAATGCATTAAGTGCAAATCCAAGTACGGATATTCCAAAAGATTTTATGGATCTTTCAGAGGATGCACGTTTACATGTAAGCAGAGCAAAAGATCTATTTTTTGAGACGTTTGGCCATATGCCAACTGGTTTTTGGCCTGCAGAGGGCGCAGTGGACACAAAAAGCGTTGCACTTTTAAAAGAGTGCGGTGTTGAGTGGATTGCTACAGATGAAGAGATATTGTTCCGTTCACTCAACTCTTCAGTGAGAGAAAATCTTTATACTCCTTACATGTATAAAGGGATGCGTATTGTTTTTCGAAATCATTATCTCAGCGATTTGATAGGTTTTACTTATTCTAAAATGGAAGCCTCACAGGCTGTGTCAAATTTTATGCATGAGCTTGACAAGATAGAACACTCCGATCCTGATGCGACTGTTTTTGTTATCTTGGATGGTGAAAATGCTTGGGAGTTTTTTACTAATAACGGCTTTGATTTCTTTGATCTCTTGTATGAAAATCTCCAAGAATCTACATGGTGTGAGAGCGTAACGATGGATCAAGTATCGCAACTACCCGCAAGAGAATTGGCATATTTGGCTGCTGGTAGCTGGATCCATGGAAATTTTAATACCTGGGTTGGACATCGTGAAAAAACAAGAGCTTGGGAACTGATTTATTTGACCAAAAGAGATTATGAACATCATAAAGACTCACTTGATGAGCTAACTCGAGAGAAGATAACTGAGCACTTTTTACTCGCCGAGTCCTCAGACTGGTTTTGGTGGTACGGAGATGATCATTACAGTGAATTTGGAGCAGAGTTCGATGAGCTGTTTCGCTTCCATCTTATCGATATCTATACACTTATCAACATAGCTCCGCCATCGGATCTTTTTATCCCTATTGTTGAGCATAAAAGCACACAAAATTTTTGGTTACAGCCTCAATCAGATATCTCTCCTGTTATCAATGGCAAACATGATTCCTTCTTTGAGTGGATTGGTTGCGGGATCGTCGATGAGAGTAAACTTTTTTCCACTATGGACAAAGAGCGTGGGCCAATAAAAAAAATTCTCTATGGACAAGATGATTTTAAACTCTATTTTGCTTTTGAAGCGAGGATAAGTGAACTTTGCAATATCTATACAATGGAGATCATTATAGAGCCTCTTGGACTAAGAAAAAAAGTAGATTTTGAGATACAAACAAGCTTTATAGGTGAATTAGAACTTTATGTGATGTGTCATAATCTTTTAGAAATGAGTATTGATAAAAGTAAAATCACAAGTGATGAGATCTCCATAAAGTTCGAACTTGAAAAAGATGGTCAGATTATTCAGATATTGCCTGGATTTGGCGAGCTTAAAATCGATCTGAGCAACGATTACAGTAGAAACTGGTTTATTTAAGGATGGACATGAAAAAAGTATCTCTTCTCTTTGGTATTCATATGCATCAACCCGTTGACAATTTCGGAGACGCGGTGGAAGAGGCCATAAACCTGTGTTATAAACCTTTCTTTGAGACAATGGTCAGATATCCTGAGTTTAAATTTGCAGTGCATTCAAGCGGCTGGTTACTCGATGTGATACGTACTAAACATCAAGATATATTTGAAAATATGCAGGTTTTGACAAAACAGGGTTCTATCGAATGGATCAGTGCCGGATATTATGAACCGGTGTTAAGCTCTATTCCCTCTTGCGATAGAGTCGCACAAATTGAGATGATGAATAAATTTTTGAAAAAACATTTTGGCGTACAACCAAGAGGATTATGGTTGACAGAGCGAGTTTGGGAAAGCGCATTGGTTCCTGATCTGGTTGCATGTAAGATCGATTATGTGCTTGTGGATGATTATCATTTCTTAAGCAGCGGTTATGATGCTTCTACGATGGATGGATATTATACGACAGAAGAGAGTGCTAAAGAACTCTCTCTTTTTCCAATAGCAAAATCATTGCGTTACGCTCTCCCTTTTTACAGCGTACAAAGATCCATAGAGGCTATTTTGGCTTGTTCAAAACGTGAAAATTCTGCGGCTATTATCTTTGATGATGCTGAGAAGTTTGGTTTGTGGCCTAAAACGCATGAATGGGTGTATGAGAAAAAATGGCTAGAGCAGTTTGTAGAAGCTGTTTTAGCACATGAGCAGATCATCACAGAATATTACAGTCACTATATGAAGAAAAATCGTTCATTAGGGATTGCATATCTTGGCAACACTTCTTATATAGAGATGGGTGAATGGAGTTTACATGCCGAGCAAACTCTCTCCTTAGAAAAACTAAAACAGGATGTCGGTGAGAAGTATTTTAACGATATGGGTGTGGCTTTTATAAAAGGTGGTATCTGGAAAAACTTTTTTGTTAAATACCATGAAAGCAACTATCTGCATAAACGTATGCTTTACTTTAGCAAGGATCAAGAAAAACTTTCAAAGAGCGCTTTGGAGTCTTTGTATAAGCTTCAGACAAATGATGTATTTTGGCATGGAGTTTTTGGCGGTTTATATCTTCCAAACCTTCGAGATAATGCCTATAGATATCTTCTTGAACTTGAAAAATCAAGAGCGAAAAAAGGGATTAGTTTTGAAGTGCTGGATATTGATAAAGATGGGCATGATGAGTTAAAAGTACTCACACGCAATATCAGTGCTGTTTTTTCAAGTAAATTTGGCGGACAGATGGTAGAGTTTGGTTCTTTTGACACACTTTTTAACTGGCAAAACACTTTGATGAGACGTTATGAAGCTTATCATGAAAAGATATTTCAAGCTAAAGGTGAGCTGATTGTTCATGAAGAAAAAAGTGATGAGATAACGACTATCCATAATGATAATGTCGTTCAAGATGAAGAGCTCAAAGCTGAGCTTATTTATGATTGGCATCCAAAAAACTCTTTTGTCGAACATATTTGTACAGAGCAATTGACACTGGAGAATTATAGAAAATTAGCATTTAAGGATGTCGCAGATTTTGCAAATCAGCCATTTCTTCTTGCTAAACATAAAACTGTTTTTAGTCGTGAGGGCGCTATTTATTTGGAAAAAACTTACAAAACAACGATGAAAAAAGAGTATGGTTTTGATACAAACTCTATTTTCTTGAAGCTGGATTGTAAAAGTAGGTGCGAAGAAAAGCTTTATTTTTGCCAAGAGTTCAATTTTCATTTTGCTCATCCTCATAAGGTGACTTTTAATGGAAAGACTATTCAAGACGGATTTAGTGAGCAAAATTGCAAAGAACTTGTCATCATGGATGATTTTACAAATAAGGTTTTGAAACTAAAGATGAGTCAGGAATGTACAATATTGGGATATATTCTAAACACTGTTTCACAAAGTGAAAGCGGTTTTAATAAAATGGCGCAAGAAATCTCATTTTTCTTGATGCTGCCATTTGTCAAAAATCTTACATGGAATGTGGAATTGGAGCTGGAAAATGTCTGAGATACGACTGGATAGAATCCACAATAAATATGTTGTAATAGCACCAGAGAGGTTGTTTCGGCCAAATCTAAATTGTCGTAATGAGAAAAAAAACAGTGTATCTCTGATTTGCCCTTTTTGTGATGGTAATGAAGATCTCACTCCACCTGAGATCTTTGCCCTACGTGATAATGAGGCAAATGAACCTTCTTGGAGGACAAGAGTTGTTCCAAATCTTTACAAAGCGGTGCAGGTAGAACTCTCCGATATCTCTAAAAGAGATGGAATATTTGAGTCGATTCCTGGAGTCGGTGCGCATGAGATTCTCATCGATTCTCCGTGTCATGAATGTGATTTTTACCAGCTAGATACCTCTGCTATAGAAGATTGGCTTCGAACTATGATTATCCGTATTGAGGATTTGAAAAATGATACGCGATTAATTTATCTGAGTATCTTCAAAAATGTTGGTATAAATGCAGGTGCGACTCAAGAACATCCACACACTCAACTTTTGGCATTACCTATTATGCCAAAAGAGGAGATGGTATTTTTAGAGGAAAATATGCGATATTATCGAAGTCATGGGCGCGGCTTAGTTGAAGATGTACTCTTTAATGAACTTGCATCCAAAAAAAGGATTGTTGCACGCCATGGTAATTTTGTTGCATTTTGTCCCTTTGCGAGTGCTTATCCTTTTGAAGTAATGATAGCGCCTCTTACAAATATTGCCTCTTTATGTAAATGCAGTAGAAAAGATCTGTTAGATCTCTCAGTTTTGATCAAAAGGGTGTTTGAAAGCTTATATAAACAGCTTGGAGCTTTTGCTTATAATCTTTCTTTGAAGATGGCACCACTCAATACAAATTTTGAAAATGAAATGTATATGAAGCACTTGGATAAAAATTACCGTTTTATTTTACGTATCACTCCGCGTATCTATAATCTCGGTGGCTTTGAGATCTCTACTGGTATGGCGATAAACAGCGTCGTGCCTGAAGAATCTGCAAAAATGCTCGGCGGAGAGTAGAAGATGAAAGTTCTTTTTGCCTCAAGTGAGATATTTCCATATGCAAAAAGTGGCGGACTTGCAGATGTGGCAGATGCACTTCCAGCGGCATTAAGTTCCTATACTGAGCTTTACAGTGTGATGCCTTTGTATGGCTTTATGAGTAAAAAGGATCTCCAATTATCTCAGAGTTTTGAAGTAAGTCTATCAGATGAAAAATACAAAATTAATGCATATATAAAACTTCAAAATACTCAAACGCTCTTTTTTCTAGAAGCACCACTTTTAAGTGAAACTCAAAATATTTACTGTGACAAAGATGGAGATTATGCAGATAATGACCTTCGTTTTGCGATCTTTTGTAAAGGGGTCGTTGCTCTTGCCGTGAGCTTACATGTAGATGTTTTGCATCTCAATGATTGGCATACGGCTTTATGTGCACTTTTTATTAAAGAGCAAAAATTACCTCTCAAAACAGTTTTAACTATTCATAATCTTGCGTATCAAGGTGTTTTTGAGAGAGAGACGCTTGAAAAGATCGGCTTAGACGAAAAATATTTTACGATGGATGGCTTAGAATTTTATGGCAAGGTAAACTTTTTAAAAGCGGGCATCGCGTACAGCGACGCAGTTACAACGGTGAGTCCAAGCTATGCAAAGGAGATACTCACATCAGAGTTTGGATGCGGGCTTGAAGGGTTTTTAACACATCACAAAGCAAAACTCAGCGGTATTTTAAACGGTATCAATGAAGTGGTTTTTGATCCTCGAACAGATAAAGTTATTTATGCTACTTATGAAAATATAGAGGGAAAGTATAAAAACAAAGTCGCTTTGCATAAAACTTCAAAACTCAAAGATCCTAGACGTCCTTTATTTGTCATGATCACGCGACTGGTTGAACAAAAAGGGATCGATCTTGTCCTCGAATCGATGGAGCCATTATTACAAAATAAGCTCAATCTTTTTATCATCGGCGAGGGCGAGGCAAGATTTGCGGAGCAGTTGCAAGCTCTCTCATTAAAGTATGAAAATCTTGAGTTTTTAAACGGCTATGATGAGGTATTATCTCATCAGCTTTATGCCGCGGCAGATTTTTTGCTGATGCCATCACGCTTTGAACCTTGCGGTCTTAACCAAATGATTGCAATGCGTTATGGAACTATTCCCATCGTTCATGCAACGGGAGGATTAAAAGACAGTGTTCACGAAGATAGATCCAAATGCGGACAAGGAATACTCTTTAAAAAGCAGAGTAAGCAGTCACTTTTACTTGCACTCAAGAGAGCTTTGAACCTTAAAAAAGAGAAGAAACAGTTTGAGTCCATGGTGAGTTTTAATATGCAATGCGATTTCTCATTTGAACAAAGTGCATTGGCATATCTCAAAATCTATGAGAGCCTTGTATCAGTCCACGCGGCTTTACTTTTATAAAAGGATAAAATATGGAAACAAGAAAATTAAATATCTTATTTGTGGCTTCAGAAGTTGTGCCATTTGCAAAAACAGGCGGACTAGCAGATGTGGCTGGCGCACTTCCAAAAGCACTTAAAGCTCTTGGGCATAATATCATCGTCGTGATGCCAAGATATTATAAGATCGATCCATCAAAACTCATAAAACTTGAGGCTCCTCTAGGGGTGCCGATGGGTGCGATGGGAGAGCTTTGGGCTGGAGTTTATACATCAACTTTGCCTGGAAATGATGTTCCTGTCTATTTTATAGACTATGAGCGTTACTTTGGAAGAGGGGGCTTGTATGAAGATCATGACGGTTCTTATGAAGATAACGGTAACCGTTTTGTTTTCTTTTCAAAAGCGGCTTTACAGCTGTGTAAGATGCTCTCCTTTACGCCTGATATTATCCATGCAAATGACTGGCATACGGCGCTTGTACCTCTTTTGGCAAAGACGAGATTTGTACATGACTTTGCAAATGCAAAATCAGTGCTCACGATCCACAACTTACAACACCAAGGACATTTCCATAAAAATTTGATGGATCTCATGGAAGTGGGTTGGGAACATTTTAATGCACGTGAATTTGAGAGTTTCAATGGTGTCAACCTTTTAAAAGGTGGCATTATGCACGCTGATGCGATTACGACCGTTTCAAAAAAATATGCCGATGAGATCCAAACAAGAGAGTTTGGTTTTGGACTTGAAGGTCACATCCGAGCACACAGTGAAAAGCTTTTTGGGATTTTAAATGGCGTCGACTATGATGAATGGAATCCATCAGTGGACAATCTGATAGCCCAAAAATTTGATGTGGGTGACATGGATGGAAAGCTTACATGTAAGCATGACATACAGCGTCATTTTAATCTTGAAGTGCGTGATGATGTGCCGCTTATCGGTTTTGTGGGACGTTTTGCAGAACAAAAAGGGATAGGTCTTATCGCTGGAATTATTCATGGTCTGCTTGATATGGATATCCAGATCGTGATGCTCGGAGCTGGCGAGAAATGGGCTGAGGGATTCTTCAGCGATGTTGCAACGCATCGAAG
>JAVHRU010000075.1:33470-38951 GCA_036171835.1 Sulfurimonadaceae bacterium
TACATCTTAGGTTTTGAAGCCGAAAAGCCTTCAGTATGAAAAATCAAATCTTTTATGATGTGACGCTTTTTACCGAATTTGACATCTATCTTTTTAAAGAGGGAACGCACGCAAAACTCTATAACCACCTTGGTTCGCATTGTATGCAAAGAGAGGGGGAATATGGAGTTTATTTTGCACTCTGGGCTCCAAATGCAAATAGTGTACATGTAAGCGCTGATTTTAATGATTACAGTACGACTTCTCATCCACTCAAAGCTAGAACAGATAGTTCAGGAATCTGGGAAGGCTTTATCGAGGGCGTGGATGAGGGGATGACTTATAAATATCATATCAACTCAAATGCCTTACATGTAAGCAGTGATAAGGCTGACCCGTACGCTTTTTTTGCAGAGATCGCACCGAGTTCTGCTTCGAGAATCTGTAATCTGGATGGCTATATCTGGGGTGATAGTGAGTGGATGAAAACACGCCATAAAAATAATTCCCATAAAGCTCCCGTCTCCATTTATGAACTTCATCTTGGTTCATGGAGAAGAAAAGTCGAAGAGGGAAATCGTTTTTTGACTTACACAGAACTTGCAGATGAATTAGCCGAATATATTAAAGAGATGGGTTTTACGCATGTGGAGATCATGCCTATCACCGAGTATCCTTTTGAGGGGTCTTGGGGATATCAAACGACTGGCTATTTTGCCCCGACCTCGCGTTATGGAACGCCGAGTGAGTTTATGAATTTTGTGGATATTTTGCATAACAACGGCATCGGCGTTATCCTTGATTGGGTACCTTCACACTTTGTGACAGACGGTCATGGACTTTCAAACTTTGATGGAACATGTTTATATGAACATGAAGACCCACGAAAAGGGTTTCATCCGGAGTGGGGTAGTGCGATTTTTAATTACGATAGAAACGAAGTACGCGCATTTTTGGTAAGCTCGGCACTTTTTTGGCTCGAATACTATCATCTCGATGGCATAAGAGTCGACGCGGTAGCTTCGATGCTTTATCTTGATTATGCAAGAGAAGAGGGAGAATGGATTCCTAACGAAGATGGAAGCAACGTCAACCGCGGCGCTGTACAGTTTTTAAAACAGTTAAACTCCACGGTGTATGAAGAATACAACGACATCATGATGTTTGCAGAGGAATCCACAAACTACTCAATGGTTAGTCGCCCAGTGGTGGATGGTGGACTGGGATTTGGATATAAATGGAATATGGGTTGGATGCATGACATTTTAAAATATATGAAGTTTGATCCTTTTTTTCGCCAGCATCATCATCAGCATCTCACTTTTAGTTTTGTTTACATGTACAACGAAAACTACTTATTACCGCTCAGTCACGATGAAGTGGTGCATATGAAGGGCTCACTCATTAACAAGATGCCGGGAGATAATGAGAAAAAATTTGCGAACTTGCGTGCACTTTTTTCTTTGATGTATGCGCACCCTGGGAAAAAACTGCTGTTTATGGGTGGAGAATTCGCACAGTTTGCGGAGTGGAATTTTGAGCAAAGTTTAGACTGGCATTTGCTAGCGTATGATGGTCATAAAGGCGTACAAAATGTTGTCAAAGAGCTCAATCACCTATACAAAACAGAACCTTCACTGCACAGAAATGATGTGGAAAAAGAAGGTTTTTCTTGGATAGATGAAAATGACTACAGCGCGAATGTGATCTCGTTTATAAGAAAGGGTGCAAGAAATGAAAAGCCTCTTATTATCATCTGTAACTTCTCAGACAAAGAGCATATCGGTTATCCGATAGGTGTGCCGACACGCGGAGAATATGTAGAAATTTTTAATTCAAATGACTCATTATACGGCGGATACGGCCAGACAAATGCGACTCCACTTAAGACACAAGCCAAAGAGTGTCACGGAAGAAAAAACAGCTTACATGTAAGCCTGCCTCCACTGAGTGTGGTTTATCTTAAAAAGATCTAAGAGGTTTAATCTTCTTCATCATCTTCCTCTTCTATCACATCAAACTCTTTTGGTGCTTGAATGGTCTTCCATTTGAGTCCCTCTTTGTGGAGGCGTTTTAAATGCTTATCTATATTTTGGCTGGTGACTAGATTTTTGTTGGCTTGAATTCTTTCCAAGATCAGATGATTGATCTTTTCTGAATAGTGATAAAGATCTTTATAGTTTGTAAAATCATAGATAAACGGCTCTTGCTGAAAATCGTAAACTCTGACATTTTTGCATTGTACTAATGTCTTTAACACATATTCTTGAAATTTGATAATATTATCCAAAGAACCTGTTTCATCCGCATGTTTCCAACTAAGATAGGAATAGGGTGGGAGAAAAATAATAAAGCGAATATCTTGGTTTGCATTGATAATGGAAAGAAATTCTGTATCAAAATTCTTTTTTAAAGCTGCAAAATTAAAATCTTTTTTATTATATTTATTTTTTCTATCTGTCTCATTTCTATCTCTCCAAAAGTTCTGTACAGCCTCTGCGTTAAATTTACATTCCTGATACCAGCAAAAAGCGTTTTCATAGGCTTTTGAAACTCTCTTATAATAGGTGTTTTCCAAAACAAAATAGCTTTGTTGCAAAGTTTTATATGATATGAGGTACTTCAAATTTGATAGCAGATCGTTATGATACATCTCTGTTGGGAAGGGTGGCTCACTCATTTTAAAGCCATCATCACGCAATTGATTTTTATAAGCAAAATAATCTAAACCATAAATGATCGTATTAGCTTTTTTTTGAGAAAGTAGGTGATTTAAAAGAATAGAAAATTCATGTCCGCTTCCGCCTGAAAATGGCAGTTTGACAGATTTGACATTCATTACTTCATCAACATCATTAATATTGAAATTTTCTATCATAGATGTTCCGACAACTGCCGTATCGTAATACATATGCTCTGCAATCCCCGAATCTATATATCTTTCATCAGCGTAAGTATAAAAATATTTGAGATCAGGATTTACTCTAAATTTCATAAAGGGGTCTACAAACCAATTGGCACTCATAATTATAAGTTCGACAATGAATACAATGGCTAAAATTTTAAAACTGTTTTTTTCCCACATGTCAAAACCCTAAAATTGAAAATAGATAAATTCACTTACCTTTGAAAGGTAGAGAATTCCAATTATTAAGAGCAAAGCAGTGAAGAGTTGATATTTCAACGTTGCTTTTTGCATCTTCGCCCATTGATTTGAGTTTTTAAATACAAGTGTCATAATGACTCCGAGTATGACTTGCCAATACACACTGCTGTCGTAAATATTATCTAAGTTAAATTCTGAAAGGTCAAACATCGCTATGACAACATTGGTTGCATCTTCCCAAGTCGGTGCTCTAAAAAATACCCAAGCAAGATTCACGAAGTTAAATGTGATAAACCATGCTAGAATCATAGGGAGTTTAAGTCCAAATGATTTCCATGCATGGTTGATAACTAAAGCAACACCGTGTAAAAATCCCCAAAATACATAAGTCCAGCCGGCTCCATGCCAGATTCCACCGATGACAAAAGTAGCCATAAGATTTACGTAGGTTCTGAAACTTCCTTTTCTACTGCCACCAAGAGGAATATAGATATAGTCACGTAAGAAACGAGAGAGCGTCATATGCCATCTTCTCCAAAAATCCTGAATACTTGTGGCCTTGTATGGAGAGTTAAAGTTGATAGGAAGTTTGATATTAAAAAGCAAACTCACCCCGATCGCCATATCTGTATAACCGCTAAAATCAAAATAGAGTTGCAGGGTATAAGCCAGTGACGCGGCCCAAGCTTGAAGCATATCCAAATTGATTGTGTCGGCATAAAAATAGTTTGCATAGTCAGCGAAAAAATCAGCGATAATCACTTTTTTAAATAAACCGATTGAAAATAAAAAGAGTCCAGCTCCAATATTACGCCATCTGAGTGCATAGTTCCAGCGAGAGCCAAACTGAGGCATCATCTCTTTATGATGCAAAATTGGACCTGCAAGTAAATGTGGAAAGTAAGTTACAAAGAGCATATAGCGTAATAGGTCGTACTCTTTGACCTCTTGCTTATAGGCATCGACTAAAAAAGCTATCTGTGTAAAGGTAAAAAAGCTGATCCCAAGAGGTAAAATAATGTGAGATAAAGGAACATGCGCACCAAAAATACCGTTAAAATTGAAAAGAAAAAAATCGGTGTATTTAAAATAAGCCAAAAGAGCAATATTAAAGAAAATACCAAAAAGAAGAAGTCCTTTGGAAGAAAATGTTTTTAATAGTTTGGCTCTTTTACTCTCTTGAGGCGCATCTGCCATTGCCGAACCTACAGAAAAGTTGACAAAAATACTTAGTAGCAAAAGAGGAATATAAACAATATTCCAGTAGCCATAAAATACGAGACTGCCGCCGACAAGCCAGACTTTTGAGCCTAGTACGAGTCGTTTATGTAAAAGCCAAAAGTAGCCTGCAAGCATAACCGGCAGGAATAGAAAAATAAAAGCATAAGAATTAAATAACAATTTTACCGCCAACGAATTAAGTGAGGAATTATATCGTTTTTGGCTTTAGATATTTGTATAAAATTATTTAAAGACGACTTAATAACTCAGCTTTTTTAGAGTTGAATTCATTGTCACTCAGTACACCGGCATCGTGTAGTTTTGCAACTTGTTCGATCAGTTCAACAATCGCGATAGACGACTGATTTGGCTGCACATTTATCTCAGGTTTGATCGGTTGCGTAGTTATATTTGGTATAAAAGGCTCTGGATTTAAAAAATTATTGTTTGTCGGTTGGATAAAATTGTTTTGTGGCACAACAGTGTTAGCACCTGAAATAATAGGAAGTGTAGAAACAGCGATAGTTCCGTACTGACTGCTAAAAGTAAGTGAATCGTTTCCGCCTTGTTGTTGAGAAACACCGCCAATGTTGTTATCGAGTGTATCATAAACAGTGACTTGACCGTTTAATTCAACAGCAAGTCTATGAGGAAACACAGCATAACGGATGTTATTTTGAGATCCGCTGCTAAAAGGAGCGCCAAGATCAGTTGGCCACCATTGGTTGCTGCCCGGTGTTCCTGCAGGAATAACCGGAAATATTTGCATTGAAGCTAGGGCATTGGAGATCTCAGAACAGAGATTGTCCACTGTCATTTTAAGACCATAATTGAACATATCGCCGACCATAGTCATTCCGCCTCTCATCCATTGACCTGAGCCACCAAGTTCTGGAGAATTAAACTGAGCCATACTGCCTCCGCCGTTATTCACAGCGCCGATCATATAGATAACAGTATTTGTACTTAAATTATATTTTGAAGCAAGATTATTGACCAGATTTTGGCCTTGGGGAGTAAGTGGTTGGATGGGAGTTCCTTGTATTTGGTGATTGAGAGTATATATATTTTATATTTCTGTAGGTGAGTGAAGACAGACACATAATATAGGATAAAATTAAGTGTAGCTGGAATTATACTGCAATTATCCTCTATTCTTGTGTTGAGAGATTATC
>JAVHRU010000076.1:0-4880 GCA_036171835.1 Sulfurimonadaceae bacterium
CTTACGAGTCTCGCTGTTGTCATCCATCCAGTTATAGAGATGATAAGGACAAGTACCCAAACCGAGGCGTTCACATAGCTCACAAGCGCTAAGAGTAAAAAGAAAGTTGGAAAAGTTAAAAATAAATCTACTATTAAGACAAAAGTTTTATCTGTTTTACCTTTAAAATATCCTGCAGTAGCACCGACTATAAGACCAATAAATGTGGATAAAAAGGCACTGAGTATTCCAATGAGTAAAGAAACCTGTCCTCCTTCTATGAGACGGGCAAGAAGATCACGGCCTAGTCTGTCAGTTCCAAGAAGATATGTAGGTGAAGGTGCACTTAATATTGCGCTTACATGTAAGACCGTTGGAGAAACGGAATAAAATAAAGATCCTACAAAACTAAAAAGCATTACAAAAATTAAAATCGCAATGCTAAAGTAAGGAATCAAATAAAAATCACTTTATTGTTTGATACCAAGAAGTGTAGTCATCATCTGATCAATAGTTGTAATAATTTTTGCACATGCTCCATATGAAGTTTGATACTTAATAAGATTAGTCATCTCTTCATCCATGTTCACTTTTGAAACAGAAGCATACTCTTGCTGTGCGGCTGTGTAACGAGCTGTTATTGTATCATTTGCTGCGATAGCCGCATTTGTTTGAGATCCGACAGTAGTTGCAATAGTATCAAACATCCCATAAGTTGTATCACTATAAGTTGCACCACTGTTTTTTTGTGTAAAGTTGACATTTTCAAACTGAGACTGAACCATTGCCATAGCGATTGCATTATTACCTGAAGTTGGTGCTGTGTTTGCGGCAATTTGTGTAGGATCTTTTTTGAGTTTACTAGCCAGATCTATATTACTTGCATCGGTTCCATCAAAAAATTTATTGAGCCCCAAAGCTCCCGCAAAATTTGTTCCCGAACCAAAACTATTATTTGAATCTAAATTGTCTTTGATAGCAAAAGTATACCCTTGCGATTGCAAACTGCTATCTTTTAAATTGATCCCTAACGAGCCATTTGAATAACTTACAGAAAGAAAAGAATTAACATCATTATTTGCATTATTATCAGCATTATCATCTTTACTTGCTGCAACTTGTGCTTGAATAGAGTTTGAACCTGAAGTAAAAGTAGTCAAATCATCAACATTAATAGTACGCTTTGCAGCTACATTTCCATTAATATCATATACGATTAAGTCAAAACTTCCTTTTTTTATTCCCAAACCTGTATTTGTAAGTGCATCTGAGGGATTTGAGATCACTGGATTTGACTGCATAGAAGTTGTTGCACTCTGCGCATAAACATTGTTTGTACTTTGAATCAAACCTGTTGCAAACATATCTAATTGATCACTTATACCCTGAAGGAGACCGTTTGTCGGCTTTCCATCAGAACCTATGTCAGATCCTCTAAGATTTAAAAGAGCACCGACACTGCCACCGGTTATATTTTGAGTAAATGGTATCTGAGCACCATCTTGACGCTGATAGTAAAGCGAATACATACCACTTTTACTTGAGGTGTTATCCAAACCTATAGGATGATAACCCGATCCATCAACAATATTAAAACCATTGATACTGATACTATAACTACCATTTTTAATTGCCAGATTAGAATCGACTGCATTATTTGACTCTATTTGACCAGACATTACATTTGCACCGACAAGGTTAGCTAACGAAAGTTCAAGAGTCCCTCTTTGATCTCTTAAATCATTTGCATTATTAGCACCACCTGCTTCAGTAGTTCCAATAGCTGTATTTAGACTTGCTATCTGTTTGGCTATATTATTCACTTCATCAATATTTGTTTTTAATTGATCATTCAGCTGGCTTTGAAGTGAAGAAACTTGAGTCTGTGTACTTTGAATATGTTGGGTTAATACCTGCGTTTGCTGTGCTAGTGCAACTTTTACTGCATTGTTATCAGGATTATCAGCCAAAGACTGCCACATATTATAATAAGCACTCAAATCTGACTTAATACCAACACCGTCTATTTCAGGAAAATAGGTTGAAACCTTCTGTAACGTGCTTTTTGTAAAATCTGATGCCTGTTTATCAGCAGAGGAAGAGGTATAACTGTTAAAAGTAAATTGATCAAAAATACGTGCAATTTGTTGTATTTGAGTTCCATTGCCTA
This sequence comes from Sulfurimonadaceae bacterium, assembly GCA_036171835.1. Taxonomy (GTDB): domain Bacteria; phylum Campylobacterota; class Campylobacteria; order Campylobacterales; family Sulfurimonadaceae; genus Hydrocurvibacter. Next base: position 2,150 of record JAVHRU010000076.1, read on the forward strand.
CTGCCCCTGGAGTAAGATTGATTGGTGGAGCAGCCTGCGTCATTACTCGCTGACGACTGTATCCATCTGTATTGGCATTTGCGATATTATGTCCAGTTGTATCTATTGCAACCTGTGCTGCATTAAGTCCTGAATATCCGATGCTAAGGGAGTTAAATATTGATGCCATGACCTACGCTCTAATTTCCAAAAATGATGGATTTTTTGATGCCACTCTCTGATATCCATTCATCTCTGTAGGAACAATACGTTCCAATAAAGTATTATAAAATGAACTGACAGTCAAAACCATTTTTGCATATTTTTGATTTGTTACTCTTAAGTTTGAAAGCTCATCTCGTAGTTTACCAAGTGCATTATGCTCTTCACCATTTAACAAATTCTCAAGATCCTTTTCAGGATTTGTGCTCATGAGCTTTGATATTTCATGATCGATCATAGCTTTTTTAGACTCAAAACTCTTAATTTTTTCATCTTTAAGCGGTAAACGATCAAACTGAGGAGCTTGCTTTGCTTCTTTTATATCCTCAATATCAATCTCTGTCATGCGTATAAGATCTTTTAAGTCTCCAACCGCACTTTGTAAATGGTGTAACAGCATTTTAAACTCCTAATTGTTTCTTACATTAACTCATCAGCAATACGCTTTGAAAGCGTAGAGAGATCAAGTTTATATTCTCCAGATGCTATTGAACCTTTTAACTGATCGACTTTACTCATATCAGCATCTTTATTCATTTGCTCTGTTTTTTTTGTATTAGACTTTACTTCAGTATTTTTACTTTGAAAAGCCGCGCTTCCAACTGCACTATTTAACTGATTTATCATCAATATTCCTCACCTCTCATATAAAGAGTAGTATTTAGTTTATTATTTATACTCTCATATCGGCAAATACACATTTTCTTTTAACTTGGCTTCACTTGTTTTTGACTTAGAAAATCATACAACATCTGTGAAAATCCAAAACTTCCAGCACTTTGTTTACTGAGTTCATCACGATACATAGACTGATACATTTTATCTCCTGGATCATTTTGAGAACTAAAAAGGCTCTTCTCATCCTTCATCGCGTCATCCATCATCATTTTTATAATAACTGACTCAAATGCATCCGTCTGCTCACGCAGTTTTTTATCATCTTGTGTTACCGTAATCTTTGGCGTTGAATTCACATCATTAGACAACAAAGCCTGTTGCATAGATGTTGAACCTATAAGACTGCTCATTAGATAACCTCCAGTTCAGCTGAGATAGAACCTGCACTTTTCATCGCTTCAAGTATAGAGATAATCGCTTTTGGAGTCGCACCAAGTTTTTGCAACGATCTTACAATATTTGCAACTGTAGTTGTTCCAGTTTTTGTATAAATCTCATTTTGATTTAGACCAATTATCAGGTCATTATCTAGTTTAACACTTCCTGCTGGGGATTCAGCCTGTGCAGATGGCTTTATTTTTATTGTAATGTCCCCTTGAGTGATGACAACCGGCTTCACTTCTATATCAACACCGGCGATGATAGTCCCAGTTCTTTCATTGATAACTATTTTACTCTCTGGCGTGTAGTCCATATTAATATTTTCAACTTTAGAGAGAAACTCTACCATTGACTGATTTCTCGGTCGTTGTAGTTTAATAGTACGAGAGTCAAGAGCTACCGCTATTTGTGAATTATATGATGCATTGATAGCTTTTTGCACAGCAACTGCATTTTCAAAATTTGATTCTTTCAAAGAAAGTGTCGCGTATTGCTGATGAGCAATATCGACATCTATCTCTCGCTCTATCATACCACCGCCATATACAAGACCTGCCGTTGGATGAGAATCTGCACCTGCTCCACGCTCATTTTTTCCGCCGATACTAACAGGACCTTGCGCAAGTGCATAAATCTTCCCATCAACTCCCTTTAGGGGCGTCATCAAAAGTGTACCGCCTTGTAACGACTGTGCATCTCCGATAGAAGAGACCGTAACATCAAGTTTATCACCCTGTCTTGTAAATGCGCCTATCTTAGCCGTTACGACAACAGCCGCAACATTTTTAGATTTGATATCTGCGGGATTCATATCAATATTCATAGCTTTAAGCATATTTGCAATCGATTGTAAAGTAAATTTTGAAGTTGTTCCATCACCAGTTTTTTTCAAACCCACAACTAAAGAGTAACCAATAACCTGATTTTCTCTGACACCAACAATAGATGAAATATCTTTAATCTTCGTTGCTTGAAGTGTTAGTGACAATATTAAAAGTAGTAAAAATGATTTCATTGCTATCCTTGCTTCTTATAAAGTAAAGTAGCAATTTATGTTCCAAAATCAGTTATAGTAAGTTAAAGAAGTATTCCCAAATTTTTTTGTTTTCATTTTAGTGTACTGCGCTATCACTTCGGGCAATTCCAGTGAGCTCATATGCTCTATAATAACCATTTCACAAAGCTCATGAGGAAACTCAGCAATGAGTTCAATCATCTTGTCATAGATATCTTCCATCCCCTCACGAACGGAAAAAGGAGGATCGATATAGAGATAAGCACTTTCTCCCAAGTTTTTAACTCTGGTAATAGCCGTTTTGATATTTGTAAAACTATCCCCACTCAATACTTCACATACAGCAGGATCAGTTTGTGCAATATTTTCATACAATATTTTTAGAGCATCTCTGTCTTTTTCCATAAAAATGATCTTTTTTGCTCCGCGACTCAGTGCTTCTAAGCCTACAGATCC
>JAVHRU010000076.1:4980-11725 GCA_036171835.1 Sulfurimonadaceae bacterium
CTTTCTTTCTCATCGTTCATCACTTTTTCCAAAGCTAGAATAAGCTGAGATTTTGAAAATGGTTTTAGTAGATCTCCGTCATTCTCATTTGAGATGTAGAGTATTTTTTTATCGATATCAAGTTTTTGATCACTCACAACGATATCGCAGTTTTTAATGGGACTGAGTTCCTTATCTAAAAACAGCTCCACACTTCTTTGAAGAAGCGGAGATTCACATTTGACAGCTACTCTCATTTTATTAGATCTTTAACTTATATATTTTTGCATACGGAGTCATTTCAACAGCCTCATAAAGATTTTTATCATAATGTTCAAGTACAAAAAGTTGCACGTATGTAGAATTAAAACTTGCTTCATCAAGAATCAAAAACTGCCCATAACTTGCCATATAGATCACAGTAATATTTGCCATAGAGTTTAACTGTTTGGTATCAATACTGAGTTTTCCATCTTTTTCGTATCCTGTTTTTATAAATCTGTTGATCGGCATCTCTTTATCTCCAAACTTCACACTAGCAGTTGTTTTGTTGATAGAGATTCCATTTTGAAGATAGATATAATGTTCATCTTCATTTGTCGCTTGTGAAGCAAAGAAAATAGGATCTGCATATCTACTACCACTCATAAGATCCAGATTCGAAAAGAGTGCAACAGTCGGATAGATACTGAGCATTCTATATGGCAGATAAAGATAAACATCCTTTGTCTTTTTAGGAAGTGTAATGTTTGCTCCACTCTCTAAAGCACTTAAAAAATCATTTGTGTCTTTAAAGCCGCTTGCTTTTGTCATCTCCTCTATATTGCTAAAAACTTTAGTCTGATTTGCTTCACTTTTTTTAGCATTCTCTTCTGAAATCTTTGGTGCACGCGCATCATATTCAACATCAAATCGTGCCATTTTTGCTGCAGCTTCTTGAGGCTTTGTTAAAATATAACTGACCGGAAAATTTACATCACCATCATGTTTTGCTCCATCTATCAAAGTAAACATATCACTGTAATAACGAAGAGGATACCCATAATCCCACCAGCTGATGACGTAATCTTCTCTACTTGTCTTTTGTTTTAGCTTATCAAGCATCACAACTTCATCTTTATTAAAAACAGTTGGTACTTGATACTCTTTTACATGTAAGACATTTGGAAGTAAAACCAAAAGTGCCCCGACAAAGAGCGTCGCATACTGCATAAAATAACTCGGCATCTTGTTTGCAAGCTCAGAAATAATAAAAGCAACACCAAAAGCCAATGGAACGACAGCATAGATAGTAAAACGAAGTCCGCCGCTCTCTGCTAAAAAGCCAAGACCAATCAATGGAAGCGCTAAAAGCATCACACGATATCTATAAGAAAGCCAGATATATCCTGCAATTGAGAGAATAAATGTAATAGGGTTCCCGCTGATCCTACTTGCAAATTCAGAAAATGGGACATGTCCCGCTTCACGAACAGTTTGCATAACAGTAAAGAAATGTAGTCCAAGCCCAGCAGTTGAAGCATCTACACTATCTCTAAAAATATATAGTTTTAATCTTATTGTGATAGGATCCAAACCACCACTTGCAAGAAAAGCAATAACACCTGCTCCTAAAATATAATAAAGATACTTATCAAAAATTTTATTTTTAAAGATGAAATAAAGAGCCACGACGATAGGTAAACGAATAAGTTCGCTCGTCATCATCATCGCAAAAAGCATAATTGCCAAAAGTTTAAAATTGTAACTATTTTTTCTATCGAAGAAAAGTGCATAAACAAGGATAAGTCCAAAGAAAGCAGATTCTAGTGCAATACTTTGTGGATACCACCATCTGTAAACTAGAATATCAAGCGCAGTTATCAGAAGAAATTTATCTTGATTTGAATTGATTGCCCAGATAATAGACCAAAGCAAAAAAGTCGGCAACACAATAGTGAGCATATCCGTATCATAATATCCAACCATAGTACGGTTGTAGTAACTCCAAGCAATTGAAGCAAGAAGGGCCGCAATAAAGCCTATATCCAGACGTTTAATACTATATGAAATCAAGATAATCGGTATGACAAGAAGCGAACCTAAGAAAGCAGGCAAATAAAAGACAATACTCTCAAATGAAAAAGGCAATATTTTCACCAACACATATGTTAGCTGTGAAGTGGCGCTATCTATAGGAGAAAGATCACCAGATTGATGAAAACCGGCAACAAAATCTCTTGCACCCTCAGCAAAGGAATATCCATCATTCGTATTGATCATAAACTGTCCATTAAACATAAACGGCGCATAACCATAAAACTGGTATACCCAGATCAAACGTACTGCGATACTAAATAGATACGCAATCGTAATAAGCAACAGTACTTTTTTATTCTCTTGCGAAATTGTCATTTTTTCTCTTTTTACTAATTTTTTCGAGGCGTATTATAGCATCTTCGTGTAATACTCAATGGAGTATCGCATATCTTCATCTAGTGACTCAACACTACTTAGCACCCAACTGAGATATGCCCCATCATTCATAGCTATCTCTTCTATAAAACGACCCTTATATTTTCCAAAACTCAGCTTTTGTATAAGGACTGGATGAGAACTGAGTTCTTGGAGTTTTTCATCGCCTGCCATATCATTTAAATAACAGTGTAAAAGTCTTACATGTAAGGCGTCGCTGAGCACTTCGTGAGCTTGTAACTCTATAGTAAGTTCATCTGCAACTTTTTTCTCATCTTTATAAAGTTTGAGTTCATATCGAAGATACTGCAAAGAGAACTGCTCACACTCTTGTATTAAAGCTCTCGTGCATTTAAGTGTATCAATAAATGCTCCCTGAAAGACAAATCCTTCTTTTTTGAGCATTGCAATATCAAAAGCAATATTATGACCGATAAAAGTCGTCTCTGTCCTATTATATTTTTCTAATATCTCATTTATCTTTGAATCTTCAAAACTCTTTTTTTTCTTGAGCATTTCATCGGTAATATGATTAATAGCCGAAGCTTCCGGGCGCATCTTTTTAGGAGGTTTAATAAGTTCTTGATACGTTATAACTTCTTCATCAAATAAGATCAAACCAACAGCACATAATCTGTCATTTTGCTCTAATCCGGTGGTTTCGACATCAATATAAATCAGCATATTTGAAGTTTTATCCGTTTACATCTGTGTCCCATCAGAGGCAAAGTTATAGCGCCAGAGATAAGAATAAAAATATACATCACATAAATATTGTACCAATTATAAGAGTTTAGTAAAAAATAGCTCACGATAAAGGAGAAAATCATCAAAGTAGATATAGACCAAATCATCGACATCATCCATTTGCGAAAAAGAGGCGTGATATCGCCATAACCGACAGTCTCTATAGTTTCAGCACCCTTACATGTAAGCAGTTTGAGAACATATCCTTCGTAGCAGTGATTGAAAAGATATTTGAGTCCGCGAAACAATGAGAGCAACAGGGTCATACTCCAAAAAATTGCAAACCAGAACCTAAAAATATCACTCAGTGCATACAAAACATCACTTTGTAAATCTGGCATCCCCTTTAAATAATAGATTGCGGCACTAACTACAAAGGAAAAGGCTGATGCAAATAAAATACTCTCAACGCTAAAGCGCACAGCCCAAGAAAGCCAAAGTTTAAACCAAAATCTACGCACTTGTATGTGACTCTAAGAGGTTATGATAATGCTCTAACGTCATAAAACTTTTTTCAAATCTCCAACGAAGCACAAATGCAACAACATCATTTTTAAGTTTTTCATCTACGTTTTCAATACGTCCAAAATATGCAAGTGAGATATTTTTACTTTTTACTACGGCATCTTTATCATAAGAGATCGCCAGTAATTGAAGATATTTGCCTTTTTTTATTTCGCCTAGATCTTCATCTTTAAGAGAAACGCCCGAAAGATTTATGGCTTTAAAAAGAAATAAATCTGAAAAGTTCTCTACTTTATCGCTTACATGTAAGCTTTTATAGAGCTCTTCAAGCAACTTCAAATTCTCCTTTCTGGTCATCTCATATCCAGAGATTTTAGAGGTGAGATTTTTCAATCTATCTAATGCACTACTCATAATTTATAACTTCCTTTTATGCAAAAACAAACTTTAAAAAGATATAATATCTTAAAAAAGATAAAGACGAACATGGATTACTTAAAGATACAGGGCAACACAAAACTTAGCGGAACGATAGAGATATCTGGTGCAAAAAACGCAGCTTTACCAATCATAGCAATGACTATTTTAGCTAAAGGTGATTTACAAATCACAAACCTTCCAGAAGTTGTTGATATAAAAACACTTCTAAAACTTCTTGGTAATTTAGGAGCAGAGTACACTTTTGCAAACAATACCTTAGATATCAACACATCAACTGTACATCACACAAAAGCAACGTATGATATCGTCAAAACTATGCGTGCTTCTATCCTTGTTTTAGGGCCACTTTTAGCGCGTTTTGGACATTGCGAAGTTTCTCTTCCAGGAGGATGCGCTATCGGTCAACGTCCAATAGATTTACACCTTAAAGCACTAGAACATATGGGTGCAAAGATCACTATCGAAGCTGGATATGTTAAAGCTGAAGCGCCAGATGGTTTAGTCGGTTGTGATATCAATTTTGACAAGATCACAGTTACAGGAACAGCAAATATCGTTATGGCTGCGGCTCTTGCCCGCGGAACAACGACTATTAACAACGCTGCGCGTGAACCTGAAGTGGTACAACTATGTGAAGTTTTAAGAAATAGCGGTGTAAAGATCGATGGAGTTGGAACTGCAATACTGACTATTGAGGGAACTGACAGAGAACTTATCGATATCAAAGCATTTAGCGTTATCCCTGACCGTATTGAGATCGGGACATATCTTTGTGCTGCGGCAATCACAAAATCTGAACTAACTCTCAACAAAGTAAGACTCGGCCATCTTGGTGCTATTATCTCAAAACTTGAAGAGATGGGTTGTACCTTTACAAAAGGTGAAAATACACTTACTATCCATCCAGCCAAAGTCATCAAAGCTGTGGATATCGTAACTCAAGAGTATCCAGGATTCCCTACAGATATGCAAGCTCAGTTTTTAGCACTTGCTACTCAAGCGGAAGGTGTTTCAACTATTGAAGAGCGTTTATTTGAAAATAGGTTTATGCATGTGAGTGAATTACAACGTCTTGGTGCAGATATCAAACTTAACGGCCATACAGCGACGATCAAAGGTGCTACAAAACTTTCAGGTACGGACGTTATGGCAACCGACCTTCGAGCATCTAGCGCACTTGTTTTAGCGGCGATGGTAGCAGATGGAGAGACAAGCATCCACCGTATCTATCATCTTGACCGCGGATATGAAAAGTTAGAGAAAAAACTCGAAGCTGTCGGAGCAAAAATAGAAAGAGCAAAAGAGTAGAACTTTTCTACTCTTTAAAAATAATCATTTCGTAAATACTTTTTTTCGTCACCAAAGACTTGTCTAGTGCCACCGAAGAAGAGTTTCGTAGGCGAGAAATCTCATGACGCAGTTCTGCAATCTCAAGCTCCATATCATCTATCTGATCTTTTAGGCGTATTGCCACATCCACACCTGCGAGATTCACCCCAAGCTCACGAGTTAAGCGCAAAATCATTTTAATTCTGTCAATATCTCGTTGTGAATACATACGAATACGCCCATCAGAACGTGATGGAATTATGAGATTTTCTCTCTCATACTGGCGCAGCGTCTGAGGATGAATCTCTAAAATTTTAGAGACAACACTTATGAGATAAACGGGTTCATCATAATGGTGTGGCATACCCTACTCCTGCGGTAATTTTTCTTGCATCATTTTCACTAATGCTTCATCTAAACTCTCAACTTGTGGCAGAACTATATTTGCTTTGAGATAAAGATCACCTCTGCCATTTGTCTTACGGTTTAAGACACCCATCTCTTTGACACGAAAACTTTGGCCATTTTTAGTGTTTTGTGGGACTTTGAGTTTGATCTCTTTTTCAAGCGTTTGGATGCTGATTTTATCTCCAAAAAGTGCTGCGTGTAAAGGAACATTGATCGTTTTAATGAGATTATCGCCATCTCTTTCATACTCAGAGGAAGTGGCTACATTTATCTTTAAAAAAAGATCTCCGGCACGTCCGCCCTGAGCGTGACCTTTTCCTCGCACACGAAGTTTTTCGCCGTTTTTTACGCCAGCTGGAACTTTGATATCAAATCTCTCACCATTAACAGCTACTGAATGTGAGCCACCGAGGATAGAGACGACAAAAGGGATAGTTACGTTAGATTCAATATCAAGATTTGTTTCTTGTTGAAATCCACCACCGCCAAAACCGCCACCGCTGAATCCTCCGCGTGAACCTCCACCGAAGCCACCGCCTCCGCCAAACATATTACGAAGTATCTCATCAAGATCGACATTGCCTCCGCGAGAACTTGCAAAATCATGGAAGTTCTGTCCGCCAAACATACTATCGCCATGCTGGTCATATTGAGCGCGTTTTGTCTTATCGCTTAGTATCTCATACGCGGCATTGACCTCTTTAAATTTCTCTTCAGCATCTGCTTCTTTGTTGATATCTGGATGAAATTGTCTCGCTAATTTTCTGTACGCTTTTTTTATTTCTGCTTCTGTTGCACTTTGTGTAATTCCTAAAGTGTCATATAATGATTTGCTCATATTTTTTATCCTGATAATATATATTGAATTGTTGTACCAGATTATATCACAAAGCTTGAGTCAGTGTCAATCAAGTTTTTTGAA
>JAVHRU010000077.1:0-11495 GCA_036171835.1 Sulfurimonadaceae bacterium
TGTAACTTTAGGTTTTGCATCTGGGAGTTATTTGGGTATAATTCGCAACTTTTTATATTCTATCAGGCTTACCATACAGGCCAAAGATAGCAGAGGATTTTATATGACTACAAGCTTTTTGCTTATTGTTCAGATTGTGCTTGTTGTTGCAATCGTGATCGTTGTACTTTTACAAAAAAGTTCTAGTATAGGACTTGGCGCTTATAGTGGCTCAAATGAGTCTGTTTTTGGTGCAAAAGGACCAGGAAGCTTTTTAGCAAAAGCGACTTTTACTATAGGTTTTCTTTTTCTTTTAAATACTATTGGACTTGGATATTTATATTCTAAAGCGAAAAGTGCATCAGTAGTGGACAGCTTGACTCCAAGCAATGTCGTGCAAGCTCCTGTGGCTGCAACACTTCCAGTTGAAAACAACACAACAAAAGAGAACAATACTTCTAAATAAGTGCGAGAGTTTCTCTTGCACTAAACTTTTCTTTAAAACCAGTTCTGCTACAATTTTATTCATCAGACTACCTAGTCAATTATCTTCTTAAAGGGACAACAATGTTAGACGAAATATTTAATGAATGTGAAACTAAAATGAAAAAAAGCATCGAGCACTTAATGCACGATTTTAAAATGCTTCGTACAGGTAAGGTGACTACTCAGGTTTTAGACAATATAAGAATAGACTATTATGGAACAATGACTCCACTTGACCAAGTCGGTTCAGTTCTTGCAACAGATGCGACTACTATCGTTGTTAATCCATGGGAAAAAAATCTTCTTAGTCTTATCGACAGCGCTATCGGTAAAGCAAATATCGGCGTAAACCCAAACAATGATGGAGTCGTTATCAAACTCTTTTTCCCTCCTATGACAGTAGAACAACGTCAAGAGAGCGTGAAACAGATGAAAGTTTACGGCGAAAATGCAAAAGTAGCTGTAAGAAATGATAGACGTAATGCTAACGACAAGATAAAAAAACATGAGAAAGACAAAAAAGTTACTGCTGATGAATCAAAAGCAGCACAAGATAATATTCAAAAACTTACAGACAAATTCATTGCAGAGATAGATAATATTCTCAAAAATAAAGAAGTCGACATATTAAAGGTTTAATCATGAACGTCAAACAAATATATATGGATGCCAATGCTCTTTTAGAGGGGCACTTTAAACTTAGTTCTGGAAACCATTCAGAGTATTATCTTCAGTCTGCAAAAGTTTTGGAAGATCCTAAAACTGCAAACATGTTAGCAACGGCACTTGCAAAACAGATCAAAGAGAGTGGCTTGGAAGTAGACACTGTCTGCGCTCCTGCTCTTGGTGGTTTGATCGCTGGGTATGCTCTTGCTCAAGCGCTTGACTGTAGATATATCTTTGCTGAACGTGTCGATGGAGAGATGAGTATCCGCCGCGGTTTTGAAGTGCATAAAGATGAAAAAGTCTTAATGTGCGAGGATATCATCACAACAGGCGGCTCTGCTATGGAAGCAGCTCGCGTGGTAGAATCACTTGGGGGGAAAATCGTAGGTGTTGCAGCTTTGGCAAACCGCGGTTTTTGTAAACGTGAGCACAGCGATATCAAAACAAAATCAAACTGTAAACTGCCTCAAGATATCCCATTTTTTGCACTTGCAGATTTTATATTTGCTATGTACGCACCAGATGAGTGCCCGATGTGTAAACTAGGGAGCGAAGCCATCAAACCTGGTTCAAGAGGAAATTAATCTCCTCTTAGCCTATCTCCTTTTTTATCTGGCAACTCATAACTCTTTCAACCAAAATTCTAGCCACTTCCACTTTTGAATCTACAATCATCGGTACATGTAAGGCCTCAAATTTGGCTCTTTCTTCAACTGACACAACTTTTACAATCACGTTGGCGAGTTTACTGCTTTTTGCAAGGGCTTCACAAATAAGAAGATTTTTATCTACATTATCGAGGGTAATAATTACGATTGAAGCATCCTTTACATGTATCGCTTCTAGAATTGAACGTTTTGACATATCTCCAAGGTAGGCTTCCACTCCATCACGAATAGCTTCTTTTACATGTTTTGGATTGTTGTCTACGACAATATAATCCGATCCATAGTGCTCCAAATGTCGAGCAACCGCTTTACCGACAGAACTGTATCCGCAGACTACAACATGGTTTTTTCTATCCGGAAGATTTAAAACTTCCGGAACAGACATATTTTCTTTAAAAAATATTCTTGAAATGTTTCTCACTTTGGCTATAAAAAATGGTGTTACCACCATAGATAAAATAACGACTAGCACGAGGAGCTGAGCCATCTCATCTTTAATAATCCCGCCCATAGAAGCGATAGCAAAAATGACGAATGAAAACTCTCCAACTTGAGAAAGAGAAAGCGCAGTTTTCAAAGAGATGGAGCTCGTCGATGTGATTCTAATAGCTAAAAATGTTACCAGAGTTTTTATAAGTAAAACTGCCGCGAAAATACCGAAGATCAAGAAAATGTTATCTAGAAAAAGAGCGATATTGATTTTCATGCCCACAACTACGAAAAATGTTCCAAGAAGCATGTCTTTAAAAGGCGCGATATCAGATTCGACTTTATAGTGAAACTTTGTCTCTGCAATAACCATCCCCACGACAAAGGCACCTAGAGAATAGGTAAATCCCATATAGTGCGCCAAAAATGAAGCTCCTGTCACCACAAATAGAACTGAACCCATAAAAAGTTCATCAAGTTCAGCTGTCGCCGAGAACTGAAGCAGCCAAGTAATCACACGCTTTCCAACGACGAACAGCAAGAACAATACAATCACGGCACTGACAAGCGTATATAAGAGAATTATCGAAATACTCTCGCCACCATCATTTGTCAAAATACCAATCAAGATTAGTATCGGGATCACAGCAATATCTTGAAAAATTAAAATCCCAGTAGACCTTTGTCCATAAGAGGTATGAATGTTTTTAGAACTCTTCAAATATGTCAATACAACGGCTGTTGAAGACATAGAAAAAGAAAATGCGATGATTAGAGATGTCATAAAATCAAGATGTAAAAGATAAAAAGAGATCGCATAGATGACAAGAGAAGTAAGACCAACCTGCATCAAACCATTGCCAAAAATAAGCTGTTTCATAGAGTTCATCTTCGCCAAAGAGATCTCAAGACCTATGGTAAACATCAAAAAGACAATGCCAAATTCTCCGATCTGATCAAGCAAATCATTATCTGCATCTCCACTGACTCCAAAAGAGTAACTAATGATTGTACCCGTGAGTATGTAGCCTATAATCTGTGAAATTCCATAATGTTTTAAGATAATATTGAGTACTGTGGACACACCCAAAGCAATAGAAATATATAAAATAACGTCTTGCATCCTGCCTCCAAAATAATGCAATAATTATATCAGCATAATATTTTTTTTAGACCGCTTCTATAGAGAGTTTTAAGAGATATTTAACTATAATCGCAATTATCTATCAAGCGAGGTTTATGCAATGACAAAATACATTTTTGTAACAGGAGGGGTTCTTAGTTCCCTTGGAAAAGGTATTACAGCCGCTAGTATCGGAACACTTTTAAAGCACTGTAACATCGATGTAGGAATGTTAAAAATAGACCCATATATCAACGTCGATCCAGGAACGATGAGTCCGTTGGAACATGGCGAAGTCTTTGTTACCAAAGATGGCGCTGAGACTGACCTTGACATCGGAAACTATGAAAGATTTTTAGATACCTCATTTTTAAAATCTAGTAACTTCACAACGGGTCAAGTCTATCTTTCAGTTATCGAGCGCGAGAGAAGCGGCGGATACCTTGGACAAACTATCCAAGTCGTTCCTCACATCGTCGGCGAAATCGTCAATCGTATAAAAATAGCAGGCGAAGAGCATGATGTTCTTATCGTTGAGCTTGGCGGAACAGTCGGCGATATCGAAGGTTTACCGTTTATGGAAGCGATCCGCCAGATGAAACATGATGATGAAGTCGAGGGAACATTTTTTGTTCATGTCGCACTTATCCCTTTCATCAAAGCAGCAGGTGAGTTAAAAAGTAAACCTACTCAGCACTCTGTTCAGGAACTTCGCCGTATCGGTATTACTCCACACATGATCATCGCAAGAAGCGAAAACGCTCTTCCTAAAACATTCAAGAAAAAACTTGCAATGAGCTGTGACGTTCATACAGACAGTGTTATCGAAGCAGTTGACGCAGCGTCTATCTATGATGTTCCAATGTCTTTCCTCCGTCAAAATATCCTCGTACCTATCTCAAAAGAGTTAGGTCTTGGCGAACTCAATCCAGATATGGAAGAATGGGATGATCTCGTTAAAAAGATCGTTCAGCCAAAAAATCGTGTCGTGCTTGGCTTTGTGGGTAAATATTTACAACTCAAAGAAGCATACAAATCTTTAACAGAATCTCTTATCCACTCAGGCGCACACCTTGATACTCGTGTAGAGATCGTATGGGTTGACAGTGAAGAGATAGAAGAAAAGGGCGCTGAAGAACTTTTAGCTGATTGTGATTCTATCCTTGTTGCCGGCGGTTTTGGTAATCGTGGGATCGAAGGCAAGATCAAAGCGATCGAGTACGCACGTGTGAACAAGATCCCTTATCTTGGTATCTGTCTTGGTATGCAACTCACTCTTGTGGAATACGCAAGAAATGTTCTTGGATTTGAAGGAGCAAACTCAACAGAGTTTGATCCAAATACTCCATATCCGATGATCTACCTTATAGACAACTTTTTAGATCAAAACGGAAGCAAACAACTTCGTACACATGTATCTCCTATGGGCGGAACACTTCGCCTTGGAGAATATCCATGTGACACAAAAGAGGGCTCGATCTTGCGTAATGCATACAATGGTGAAACAACTATTTATGAGCGTCATCGTCACCGTTATGAAGCAAATCCTACATACAGAAAAGCGCTTGAAGATGCAGGTATGATCGTTACAGGCGAATCAAACGGTCTTATAGAAACGGTGGAAATACAAAGTCATCCATGGTTTCTGGGCGTTCAGTTTCACCCAGAGTTTACTTCACGCTTGCAAACTCCAAATCCTACGATTCTAGCATTTGTAAAAGCAACCCTTGAGCACATTTCCTAATACTCCACTTCTAAGTGCTGATAAACTTTATCAGCTTTTAGCAAGTCGTTTTACTAATGGATACAAAAAACTAAAAGATATTCCCTCTCCTACCCTTCTAAAAAACTCCAAAAAAGCTGCTGAGCGTATTGCAAAAGCTATAATAAACAAAGAAAGAATAACGCTTATCGGCGACTATGATGTTGATGGAGTCACTTCCACGTCAATTATGGTACTTTTTTTTAGAGAGATAAATTATCCGCTCACCGCAATCATCCCAAATAGATTTCGTGATGGATATGGGATCAATGCAAATGTTTTACAAAGAGTCGAAGCTGATCTTGTCCTTACCGTCGATAATGGGATCACAGCCGTTGAAGCCGCAGAGATTTGTAAAGAAAGAGGTATAGACCTTATCATTACAGACCATCATACTCCCTCGCAAAACCTTCCAGATGCTTATACTATCGTCAATCCAAAACTTCCTGATTGTACCTATCCATTTAAAGAAATATGCGGAGCTCAAGTTGCTTGGCTACTTTTGGGAGCTGTCAAAAAAGAGCTCGAACTCGAGATTGATATGAGACAATATCTTGATCTTGTCGCTCTTGCCGTGATCGCCGATGTGATGCCACTCTATGACGTCAATCGTGCCATCGTTCAAGAGGGATTAAAACAGATGATGCTTTCACAACGTCCCTCTTCCATTATCATCAGAGATTTTTTAAACAAACAAACTATCTCCTCAGAAGACATCGCATTTGCCATTGCACCTCGTATCAACTCTGCAGGACGACTTGAAGATGCTTCTATCGCTTTAGAATTTTTAACGGCTTCCACGGTAGAAAAAGCAGCAAAAGAGTTTGAGATTTTAAATGATCTCAACAATATAAGAAAAGCCACAGAAGCCGATACCACCGAAAATGCATGCTTGCATGTAAACGAAAACGATAAAATTATCGTCGTCGCCGGAGAGAACTGGCACGAAGGTGTTGTCGGGATTGTGGCGTCAAGACTTGTGAGTAGATTTAAAAAACCTGCAATCGTTTTTAATATTCACGAAGGGGTTGCAAAAGGAAGTGCAAGAAGTGTAGGAGAAGTGGATATCTTTTCACTTATTCACACACAAAGAGAGCTTTTAGAGAAGTTTGGCGGGCACAAGATGGCGGCAGGATTAAGCTTACATATAAACAATTTAGAGCTATTTAAATTAGCTATCAACAAAGAAGCCCAAAAGGTTGATCCAAATGATTTTATTCCACAAGAGGCTATTTTAGGGGAACTTGAAGGTGATGCTATCAATTTTGAACTTCTCAATATTTTAGAAAAGTTTGAGCCCTACGGTGAGGGAAATCCGCGTCCAAGATTTCTTATCAACAACGCAGAACTCTTACATGTAAAGCTTTTTGGGGCAGATAAATCCCATAGTAGACTTGGAATCCGTCTCAAACCCTTTGATAGACAGACTATCGAAATCGTTGCTTTTAGACAAGTTTTAGAAGTTCCAGAGGATAAGAAGATTACATGTAGCTATACCGTAAGTAAAAATGTTTTCAACGGAAAAACATCTATCCAACTAATGCTGGATAATATCTACCACTGATCTACTTCATCAAATTGATCAACTCTTCCACTGCTTCTTTAAAGTCAGTTTGAAGTGTCGATTTCTGACTCATAAACTGTTCCATTGCCTCTTTTTTATTGATCGCTTCATCTAACTCTCTATCAGTTCCTTTGGTATAAGCACCGATTCGGATAAGTGTTTCATTTTCTTGCAGCAGAGTATACAAACGGCGAAAACGCTGAGCGGATTTGAGATGCTCTTCGCTGATAATATCGCCCATAACCCTTGATGCAGAGTTGAGAATATTAATAGGCGGATAAATTCCAAAATCGGTAAGTTCACGCGAGAGGATAATATGCCCATCCAAAATAGAACGAGACTGGTCAGCAATTGGATCACTCATATCATCACCCTCGATTAGGACTGTAAAAAAGGCTGTAATCGAGCCTTTTCCCGCCTCTTTTCCCGCACGCTCCATAAGCTGAGGAAGCAGAGTTAGAGAAGAGGGCGGATACCCTTTTGATGTAGGCGGTTCGCCCAAAGCCAAGCCAATTTCACGCTGAGCCATCGCAAAACGAGTCACGGAGTCCATAATGAAAAGAACATCAAGTCCTTTTTCTTTAAAATACTCAGCCACGCTCATCGCAGAAAATGCCCCATATTTGCGCATCAGCGGAGAATCATCCGACGTCGCTACGACGATAACCGTGTTTTCTAAGTTACCTCCGAGGTTTTTTTCTATAAACTCAGGAACTTCTCTACCACGTTCGCCGATAAGTGCAACCACTTTTATAGGTGCCTGAGCACCTCGAACGATCATTCCCATCAAGGTTGATTTTCCGACACCGCTTCCTGCAAAGATACCGAGTTTTTGCCCTTTTCCACAAGTTAAAAAGCCGTCTATTGTCTTCACTCCTACACTAAATACTTCATCTATCATTCCACGTTTCATCGCTTCGATAGGTGATTTGATGATAGGATTAAGTACTTCAGATTTTATAAAGCCTTTACCGTCGATTGGGCGCATAAAAGGATCAACAACACGCCCCAAAAGATCATCTCCAACAGGGATATTCATCCCATTGGAATCCTGAAACACTTTATCTTTTGAGCAAAACCCTTCTACAAAACTAAATGGAGTGATAAAAAAAACATTGTCATCTATTTCTGTGACCATTCCAGTTGTTTCTAGTTCAGAGTTATTTGAGACGATGCGTACCATATCACCGATGCTTACATGTAAGCCACTTGCGGTGATGACATTGGCATTTATTTTGATGATCTCCCCAAAAGAGGTGGAGTAGTTTTTGGAGGAGAGTTTTGATTTTAAAGATTTAAAGGGCATAAGTCAGCACTTTTAGTAACGAGTTCCAATCGGTGCATTAATAAGAGAAAAGAACTCAGCACGAGTCTTTTCATCACTTTTAAAAAGTCCGCGAAGTGCGCTTGAAGTAGTCGTAGAGTTTATCTTCTCAACTCCGCGCATCTCCATACACATGTGACGCGCTTGGATGACGACTGCAACACCTTTTGGCTTGATGGTTTTCATGATGGCATCTGCGATCTGCTCTGTAAGCTGTTCTTGGATCTGCATACGACGAGCAAAAACATTGACCACACGAGGGATTTTTGAGAGTCCTACGACTTTTCCATCTGGAATGTAAGCCACATGCGCACGGCCAATGATAGGAAGAAGATGATGTTCACATGTAGAGTAAAGTTCTATATCTTTGATAACAACCATCTCATCATTTGAACTTGTAAAAAGAGCAGAAGAAAGTATCTCCTCTGCATTTTCTTTATAACCGCCATAAATAAAATCATAAGCTTTTCGAACACGCTCAGGAGTTTTTAGAAGCCCCTCCCGCGTTGGATCTTCACCCACACTTTGTATCATAACTTTTACAGCTTCTTCAAATTCATTTGCCATTACTTTGCCTTACATTATAAAAACAGTTGGAACGATCAACGGATATTTTTTCATTTTACGGTAGATATGTTTTCTCACCACTTGGCGAAGATCATTTTCCAGCGCTCTTGGGTTTTGGATAAGTCCCTCTTTGAGGTTGATAAGGAAATGTTCTAGCACATCTTCCATCTCTGTTGCAAACGCTTTATCTTGTTTATCTGCAACTAGTCCAAATGTTGTAACACGAGGTTTTGCTATCATTTTAGAGTTGTTTTCATTGACTTGAGCGATAATCATTATGATACCCTCTTGCGCCAATTTTTGACGATCCATAACGATATCATCTTCGATTTGGTGATTATTTTGGTTGTCAATGTACGTTTTACCTGTTTTAACAGTTTTTGCTTTGCGCATAAACTTCGGACCGACTTCGATACAATCACCATCGCTCATAAGCAAGATATTTCTCTCAGGAACACCACACATGATCGCAGTCTCTTTATGTTTTAGAATATGGTTATATTCCCCGTGAACCGGTAAAAAGAACTTAGGATTTACAAGACGAAGCATAAGCTTTTGCTCTTCCATACTTGCATGTCCTGAAACGTGGATATCTTTATCATTTGAAACTTTTGCACCTGCACGTTGCAAGTGGTTTAGCATCGTAGAGATTGAACCTTCATTTCCTGGAATTGCACGTGCTGAAAGCACGATAAGATCTGTTGGTTTTATCTTGATATGTCTGTGTTCACCGATTGACATTCTAAAAAGTGCACTGCTTGGCTCGCCTTGAGAACCTGTAGTAACGATAAGAACATCTTTGTCGCTCATACGAGATGCTTCATCAGCATCAATAAAGATATTTTTAGGGAGTTTGACATAATCATACTGCATACATACTTCTAGATTTCTCTCCATTGAACGTCCGATAACACACACTTTACGTCCATACTTTACACCATACTGGATAGCTTGATACACACGGTGAATGTTTGAGCTGAATGTTGACATGATAATACGTCCCTCAGCCTTTGCAAATATACGGTCAAATCCCGGAGCAACAGTAAGTTCACTTGGTGTTGGTTGAACATTATATGAATTTGTAGAGTCACTTAAAAGACATAAAACACCTTTCTCGCCGTAAGACGCAAAACGGTGCAAATCCGCTGTATAACCATCTATTGGCGTATGATCTATTTTAAAGTCACCCGTGTGAATGATAGTTCCAGCAGCTGTAGTAATTGCTAAAGAGGATGAATCAATGATTGAGTGAGTCATATGCATCCACTCAATTTCAAAATCATTTCCTATTTTATACACTTTACGTTTTTCAACAGGATTAAAATATTTTCTAAACTCTTTTAAATGATGCTCGTCAAATTTATTACCGATCATCGCAAGAGGAAGCGGAGTTCCGTAAATTGGAAATTGCATCTCTTTGAAAAGGTATGGCATTGCACCAATGTGATCTTCGTGAGCGTGAGTAATGATAACAGCTACGATCTTGTTCTTGATCTCTCTTAGATAAGTAAAATCAGGAACCAAGATATCTACACCGTGCATCTCTTCATCTGGAAAGCTCATCCCGACATCGATGATAATAGCCTCTTTTTCTGTTTCAAAAACAGTGATATTTCCACCGATCTCACCAAGTCCACCAAGCGGAGTAATACGAACTTTATCCATACTGTTGAGATTGAGTTTGTAATGAGGATTTAAACGCTGCTTATGAACCTCTTGATTTTTTGTGACAAACTCTTTTAATACAGTATCTATAGGTGCCGGTGCATTACGACGACGATTTTTATTATTGCCAGCGTTAGGATTGTTAGTCGCGCTAGGATTGGTATTAGTGTTAGCATTTGGATTGCTATTACGGGCCGAAGCAGGGTTGTTTGGGTTAGTATTTGGGTTGCTCTTCGGATTTCTATTGCGGTTTTGATTATTATTTGGTCTTCTGTTTTGATTATTGTTTGGTTTTGTATTGTTCTGCTCTAGGTCTACGACCTGTGCACTTTCTGTAACTTCGTTCATCCAAACTCCTTATATTTTTTTATAGAGTTGGTGATAGTCCGCGGTGTGGAGTTGATGAGGCCGAATAGTCAAAGAAAGATCCATTTCTTCAAAGATCTCTGAAAGTTTTTGCTTATCATAGTGTGATGAAAGGTTTTTAAGAAGTGTTTTTCTCGGTTGCGCGAAAGCAACTTTCAACATATCTTCAAACGCTTTATCGCCTCTGTCTCTTTGCTTTTCTATAAGCATAACAGCAGAATCTATTTTTGGCATAGGATCAAATGCAGTTGGAGGAACATCAATGACGATTGAAGCTGTTCCCACACTCTGCGTTATCACGCTAAGTCCGCTAAAAACTTTATCTCCACTTTGGGCCGCAAATTTTTGTGCGACCTCAAGCTGGACCATAACTAAAAGAGACTTGCACATAGGATCTGCGAGTGCTTTTAATATGATGTTTGTAGCAATATAATAGGGCAAATTTGCCACCAAATCATAAGGCTCATCAATAAGCGTACTCTGCCAAGCTTCTAAAACATCTCCACAGTGAATGTGGAGTCGCTTGGTACTAATCTCATCTTTAAATGTGATGTTGAGTCTCTTACATAAATCGGTATCGACCTCAAAAGCTTCTACACTTTTGACCTTAACTAAAAATTTAGTTAAATCACCTAAACCAGGGCCAATCTCGACAATCTTATTGTCACTCTTGGGCATCGCTTCGACGATTTTTCTAAGAACGCTCTCATCTTTTAAAAAGTTTTGGCCATATTTCTTCTTGGCTGCTACACGTTCGTTATTCATAACGAGTAGTTTACATCAATTAGTCTTATAAAGAGATAATAACTTTTAGGAAAATATATAAGACACTTACTGTGTCTTATATAACTGACCTTACGCACCCTTCAACTTCTGAAGCTCCAAATAAGCCATCC
>JAVHRU010000078.1:0-11239 GCA_036171835.1 Sulfurimonadaceae bacterium
TTATAGTGAGTGGATTTTTGATCTTTTGGAGTTTTGAGGCAGATCAAAATAAAAAGCATTTTTATATAAAAAGATTTTTTAGAATTTTTCCACTGTATGCTTTTTTGATACTTTTACAAACACTCTTTTTTATAGCTTATTCAGATGGCAGTTTTGGGCAGATTATAAAGTATTTTGTGGCAAATATTCTCTTTTTAAACTTCTTAGCTCCATCGGTTGCAAGCACTTTGAGCTCATTGCAAGTAGATGCTATCAATGGCAGTTTATGGACATTGAAAAATGAAGTAATCTTTTATGTTCTAGTGCCTTTTATTTTTGCTATTTATAAAAAAATCGGAGTTCTTTTTCTTGCTGTTTTGTATAGTTTGTCAGTCGTTTATATGATTGGCGTTGAGCATCTTGGGTTGACAAAACTTTTAGTGCAGTTTCCTTCTCAGCTGAGACTCTTTTTAGTTGGTATATTTCTTTATATACTGTTTGAAAAAATAAACAAAAAAAATATCTATCCAGCGGTTTTTGTAAGTGTAGTGTTAATCCTTTTATTCTCTTCAAACAGCTACTTTAAATTTGCTTTGTATCCATTTTTACTTGGAACTGTCGTCATTTTCTTAGCATATTTTTTGAAACAGATTAAGATAAATTTTGATTTTTCATATAGCTTTTATATCCTGCACTTTTCGATCATTCAGTTGAGTTTGTATTTTGGAATCACTTCGAGTAATCCATTTATCTCATTTTTTGGTTTATTTTTCGTGATTTTAGGATTATCTTACTTTTCAGAAAGATATATAGAAAAAAGATTTATACACTTAGGAAAAAAAATTATAAAAAACAAACAAACAATAAAGGAAAGTTTTTAAATGAAATATAAAAAAATATTGATAACAGGTGGTGCAGGTTTTATTGGTTCAAATCTAAGTTTGAAGTTAATTGAAAAAGGGTATGAAGTAACAGTATTAGACAATCTTTCTCCTCAAATCCATGCTGAGTATTCACCATTATATGAATCTATAAAAGATAAAGTAACCTTTATTAAAGGTACAGTTTTAAACTATGATGATTGGAAAAAAGCTTTAGAAGATGTCGATGTTGTAGTTCATTTAGCAGCTGAAACAGGTACTGGTCAATCAATGTACGAGATAGAAAAATATACAGATGTAAATATAAAAGGTACATCTATATTTTTAGATATTTTGGCAAATGAAAAGCATAGTGTTAAAAAAATGATAATTGCTTCTTCTAGAGCAATTTATGGTGAGGGTAAATATGAGTGTATTACTCATGGAATAGTTTATCCGAGTGAGCGAAAAGATGAAGATATGAAACACAATGATTTTAGTGTGAAATGTCCTACATGTAATGAAAATGTAAAACTAATGGCTACAGATGAGACGAGTAAAATTCATCCAAGTTCAATATATGGTATTACCAAGCAAGTCCAAGAACAGATGTTTATGGTAATGGGAAAATCATTAAATATTCCAGCAGTAGCGTTTAGATATCAAAATGTTTATGGTGCTGGTCAATCTTTATCAAATCCATATACTGGGATACTTTCTATCTTTTCAACTCGTATTAAAAATGGAAATGATATCAATATTTTTGAAGATGGAAAAGAGAGTCGCGATTTTGTTTATGTAGATGATGTGGTTCATGCTACAATTTTAGGGATTGAAAAAGATGAAGCCAATTATGAAGTTTTTAATGTAGGTTTAGGAAAAGCGATAGATGTTATTACAGTAGCAAATACACTTGTAAAAACTTATAATAGTAATTCCAAGATAACAATTTCAGGGAACTATAGATTAGGTGATATACGAGATAACTATGCGGATTTGACAAAGATAAAAGAAAAACTAGGATTTGAGCCAAAAGTGAGCTTTGAAGATGGAATCAGTAAATTTACAAAATGGGTTCAAGTTCAAGAAGTTGTGGAAGATAAGTACGAAAAGAGTATTGAAGAGATGAAAGAAAAAGGCTTGTATAAATAATCATGGAGCAATTTGATAATAAAAATATATTATTTATAGCTCCAAAATTCTTTAATTATGAGAAAGTAATAAAAGAAGAATTACAACGGTATGGTGCGTATGTTGATTATTTTGATGAGAGACCTAGTAATGATTTTTTCACTAAATTTTTTATTAGATTGAAGTTGTATTTTGTTGTAAATAGAAAAATAGAAAAACATTATCAGACGTTATATGATTTTATTTCCAAGAAACAATATGATTATATTTTTGTTATTTCGCCAGAAGTTTTGTCATATGAAAAGATAAATACTATTAAAAAAATTCAACCAAAAGCCACCCTTTTACTTTACATGTGGGATTCATTCGAGAATAAAAATAGTTTAAGGATTATTACTCTTTTTGATCAGGTATTTTCATTTGATGAAAAGGATGTTGAAAAATATCAATTAAAATTTTTACCATTATTTTATAGTAGTGAGTACGTACCAACTACACGTGATGAAATAAAATATGACCTAATGTTTATAGCAACAGCTCATAGTGATAGATATAAACTTGCTAAAAAGATTTCTGATTTATTGCAAGGATTGAAAATTTATTATTATTATTATTTGCCTAGCAAGATTATGTATTTTTTTAGAAAGTATTTTATTCCAAAATATGGATACATGGGAATAAAAGATTTTTCATTTGTTTCATTGTCACATGAGAAAATAGTTAAATTTTTTCATGAGTCGAAAGTTGTTTTAGATATTAATCATCCAAAACAGCGAGGGCTTACTATGAGAACTTTTGAGTGTTTAGGTGCAAAAAAAAAGTTAATAACTACAAATAAAACGATAAAAAATTATGATTTTTACAATGATGATAATATTTTAGTTATAGATCGTGATGATATTGTGATAGATCGTAGTTTTTTTAATTCCCCTTATCATGAACTAGAAAATGAAATATATGAAAAATATAGCTTAAACTCATGGTTAAAAACAATTTTTTTTCAACTGAAGGAAGATAAATGCTAATCTATTTTGAACTATTTATATCCTCTTTTCTTCTGACTTATCTCATAAAAAATTATGCCATCAAAAAATCATTCGTAGCACGGGTGAATGAGAGAAGTTCTCACACCGTTGCAACGCCGCATGGTGGAGGAGTCGCCATCGCCATCACTTGGTTTAGTGGTCTGATTTACTTACATGTAAGCTCTCAAATAGACACGACACTTTTTTATGCTTTGATGGTTGGGATTGTGATATCGGTCGTGAGTTATTTGGATGATCTGTTTGAACTCAGTCCAAAACTAAGACTTTTAACACAAAGCAGTGTTGCGCTTGGTGGACTTTATTTTATCGATGGCTTACATGTAATAAATTTTGGAATGTTTACCATTGAAAATCAATTCATCACAAATATTTTCGCATTTTTTCTTATAGTGTGGTTCATCAATCTCTATAATTTTTTAGATGGCATTGACGGTTACGCTGGAAGTGAAGCTATTTTCTTGGCATTGGCTGGCTTTTTGCTTTTTGGCGGGGCTCATTTCTTAGTGTTAGCTGTAGCAGTTTTAGGATTTTTAGTATGGAACTGGCAAAGAGCAAAGATATTTATGGGCGACGTGGGAAGCACGCTTTTAGGATACAATGTCGCAATATTTACGCTTTATTATGCAAATCAGGAAAGTACAAATCTGTGGGTTTGGATCATCCTTTTTGGAGTGTTTTGGTTTGATGCGACTTTGACACTTTTGAGAAGATTTAAACATCAAGAAAAGTTGAGTCAAGCGCATAGAAAACACGCTTATCAAAGACTAACGCAAAGCGGCTGGTCTCACCAAAGAGTTGTTTTATCTGCCATGATTGTCAATTTTATTTTATTTGCTTTAGTATATTATATATCAAATATTTTAATTGCTTTTACAATTTCACTTCTATTGCTATACGTTTGTGTGCGATTAGTTGATACCAAAAAAGGGTTTGAATGATTTTAAAACCATCACCGCTAAAGAGGGCACTATTTTTTGTATTTTTTGATGCTATCATCTCTCTAGGAACACTTTTTTTAGCCTATAATCTACGATTCAATTTTACTGTTGATGGAACTTATCTAGAACATTTTTTTCTTGTTTTTTCAATTTTACTTTTTCTAAAAATAGGCTCAATCGCATATTTTAATCTTTATGAAGTTTCGTGGAGGTTTTTTTCGCTTAGTGATTTAAAAAAGATTATTTACTCGCATCTCATTGCATATCCTTTGATGATCGCTATATACTATGCAGTACCCGAGTATTTTACACCATTTCCTCGAAGTGTTTTGATAATAGATTTTTCTTTGTCTATACTTTTTTTAGGATTTTTTAGAGTTTTAAAACGTCTTATACTTGAAAATGACTCCAATACAGATTTACAAAAAACACTCATCATTGGAGCTAATGCATTTTCTCAGAGTATCATAAAAGAGAGAAATAATTATTTTGTAACCTCCGTTGTTGATGATGATGAACATATCATTGGAACCTATTTTTCAAATATGAAAATAGAAACGATCAAGAATCTTTCACAAATAGTTACAGACAAAAATATAGATTCTGTGATCATTGCGAAAGATTTTGAGATTGATAAGCTCAATGAAATATATCAACAGTTAATAGAGCGCGGTATTGTAGATATAAGATTGATATCTTTAACAAATAAAGAAGCGACCTTAAAAAATCTAACGATAGAGGATCTTTTAGCACGTAATCCCAAAGATCTTGACACAAAAAAAATAGCTGAATTTATAAAAGATAAAGTCGTACTCATTACTGGTGCTGGTGGAAGCATAGGAAGTGAGATAAGCCGTCAATGTGAGATGTTCGGGGCTAAAAAACTCATCCTTGTAGATAATAGTGAATATAATCTTTACACTATTACAGAAGAACTCATAAATATCGAGACAGTTGCAGTGATGCAAAGTGTAGTAGATAAAGAGAGACTAGAGCAAACTTTTCAAGTGCATATGCCAGATATCGTTATTCACGCAGCAGCCTATAAACATGTTCCACTAGTGGAAAGTAATATCGAAGAAGCGATAGTCAATAATGTTTTAGGTACTAAAAATGTGGTCGATATTTCCATAAAATATAAAGTACAAAAGTTTGTTATGATTTCCACCGATAAGGCTGTACGACCAACAAATGTGATGGGAACGACTAAGCGTATTTGTGAACTTTATGCGCAGAACTCGAATGGAAATGGCACAGATATAGTGGCAGTACGATTTGGAAATGTTTTAGGAAGCAGTGGCAGTGTGATACCGAAATTTAGATCTCAAATAGAGCAGGGTGGTCCCATCACTGTCACACACCCTGATATCACAAGATATTTTATGCTTATTAATGAAGCGTGTGAACTTGTACTTCAAGCTGGAGCGATAGGAACAGGCGGAGAGATATTTATCCTTGATATGGGTGAACCAGTTAAGATAGTAGATCTTGCAAAAAAGATGTGTGAACTCAGTGGAAAGAATGATATAAAAATCAAGTTTTCGGGTTTACGTCCGGGAGAAAAACTCTACGAAGAGCTGCTTATAGATGAAAGTGATGCAAAAACAGAGTATGAGTCCATTACGGTTGCAGCACCAAGTCCATATAACATAGATAAACTAAATCTTGATATGGATGAGTTGTTTACATGTAAAGATAAGTTAGGAAAACTCAAAGAGATTGTGCCAGAGTTTGAACATAGACTTAACTAAAGTCACTGCATTCTATTGTATAATAATTCGCAATAAAAATAAAAGGAGTTAGAATGAAAATTTTAGCAATGTTGGCGATTAGTGCAGGATTACTGTTTGGTGCGGTTGATATTAACAATGCAACAAAAGATCAGTTGATGAGTATCAAGGGTGTTGGCGATAAAAAAGCTGATGCAATTATTGCATATAGAAAAGCTAACTGCTTTAAAAAAGTAGAAGATATAGTTGCTGTTAAAGGTCTTGGCGATAAATTTGTTGAGAAAAATAAAAAAGATCTTACTGTTGGAAAATGTAACAACAAGTAGTACTACGTAAAAAATAAAATGCTATAATTGCGGTCTTATAGCATTTTATTAAAGAGAAATTTATGATTTTAATGATCGATAATTATGATAGTTTTACATATAACATAGTCCAATATTGTTTAAAATTGGGTGCAGATTTAAAGATCATCAGAAATGATGAACTGACTCTTGATCAGATTATAGAATTAAACCCCGCAAAGATCATCATCTCTCCTGGTCCTGCAACTCCTGATGACGCTGGTGTCACACTTGCCGTAATCGACTACTTTAAAGATAAGCTTCCTATATTTGGTATTTGTTTGGGACATCAAAGTATTGCTCAAGTGTTTGGAGCAAATGTTGTGCGTGCGAAAAATATGATGCATGGCAAAACTTCTATTATGGAGCAAAGCAGTGAATGTGAACTTTTTAAAAAAGTTCCACAACAGTTTCGTGCGACAAGATATCACTCACTGATCGTTGAAAAAGATCAGCTTCCAGATGTTATCGAGCCTACAGCATACAGTATAGATGACAATGAAATTATGGCGCTTCGTATAAAAGATAGGCCGATATACGGTGTACAATTTCATCCAGAATCAATTATGAGTGAATTTGGGTACGAAATCATAGGTAACTTCTTAAAATTATGAATAAATTTTTCATCTTATTCCTAATTTTAGGATTAGATGCTCTTTTCTTATTGTATGAGACTTCACAATTATCAATAAGCTACGCAGAAACTACAGTTTTACATGGTAGTTTTTCTTTATTAAAATATATAGAAAACATTTCTTTATATCTACTTGGTAAAAACGATTTCGCACTTAGACTTCCTATGATAATACTGCATCTTGCAAGCGCAGGTTTACTTTTTAATCTTTCGAAACAGTATTTAAAATATGACAGAGATAGACTGTGGCTTGTGACAGTTTTTATTCTTTTACCGGGAGTTTTAAGTTCATCTATTGTTGTTAATGATGCAGGTCTTGTGATTTTTTCACTCTTTTTGTATTTTAATCTTTACAAGATAAATGATTATTTTAGGTACTTGTTATTGTTTGTGCTTTGGCTTGTAAGTCCAAGTATGATTTTTCTTTATCTGGGACTTTTTTTTCATTCTATCAAAGAAAAAGATTATAGATTTGGATTGTTGAACAGTGTACTATTTATATCATCTCTCTTTATTTTTGGATTCGATACAAGCGGTCTTCCAAAAGGGCATTTTTTAGATACGCTTGCTATCTGTTCTGCAATTTTTACACCGATTGTTTTTGTCTATATATTTTATATTTTATATAGAAGATACATCACATCGCAGGAGGATATTTTATGGTACATCTCTGCGACTGCACTTGTTTTGTCTTTAATACTTTCCTTTAGACAAAGATTGCATTTAGAGGATTTTGCTCCCTATATCCTTTTAGCTCTTCCTCTTGCCGCACAAACATTTTATCATTCCTATAGAGTACGGCTAAAACAGTTTCGAGGAACATATAAATTATTTTTTGTTTTGTCACTTTTATTTTTATTTTTGAATGCAACGGCGATCTTATTCAATAAATATTTATATCGTGTACTTGATGATCCAAAAGAACATTTTGCATACGAGATGCATATTGCAAAAGATTTGGCGCAAAAACTCAAAGAAAAGAAGCTTACATGTATAGATGTAAATGATAAAAAATTACA
The DNA here is from genome assembly GCA_036171835.1 of Sulfurimonadaceae bacterium. Classification (GTDB taxonomy): domain Bacteria; phylum Campylobacterota; class Campylobacteria; order Campylobacterales; family Sulfurimonadaceae; genus Hydrocurvibacter. The sequence goes on from JAVHRU010000078.1 coordinate 7,682, forward strand.
GACGAGATTAAACTTCTACGGAGTTGGATATTGTACTAAAAATCAGCTTTCCCATAATATGAGTGAGAACGCACAAAGTGTTACTATTCGATACAAAGACGCCAAAGTGTACCAAGCATATGTTACAGAACTAAACAAATAAGAGAATAAATAGCTTCAAATATCATAAAAACAAGAGTTCAAAAAGATAATTTATGTTACAATCAAACCCAAATATTCAACTAAGGAGTTGCAATGGCTCAAAGAGCGATTCGTGAGTACGACGGTAAAGCAATTTTCTCTAAACATTGGGAAAAGTATTTCAGCGGTTTTCATTATGGATTTAAATCTGTTTTGGTAACAAGTGGAGCTGAATTAAAAGCAAAAGCAGAGGAACATGGTTTTGAATGGTTAAAACAAGAACCTCTTGTCGCAAAACCAGATATGCTTTTTGGAAAACGTGGTAAAAATGATCTTGTTCTTTTTAGAACAAACAAACCAGGTGATGTTACTTTGGCTGATGCTGCTACTTGGATTGATGTAAAAATGGCAAATACAACTACTTTATTGACAGGTCAACACGGTCAATTGACGCACTTCATAGTTGAGCCATTTACTCCACACTCTCAAGAGCAAGAGTATTATATTTCAGCTACAACTGTTGGCGAAGATGATGTACTTTATATGTCTGCTGAGGGTGGTATGGAAGTTGAAGAGGGTTGGGACGAAAAAGTAAACGAAGTTCACATCCCAATCAATATGAGTGATGTAGATATGGAACATGCCGTAAAAGCAAACATTCCATCTGATATTCCTGCTGCAAATAGAGAATCATTTGCATCATTTGCGATTCAGTTCTTTAAATTTTACAGAGATTTAAACTTTGCATATTTAGAGATTAACCCTATCGTTATGCTTGACAACAACGAAATGGCTATCTTAGACCTTGTTGCTCGTTTGGATGACACTGCTGGTTTTATGATGAGAGATTCATGGGGCGACATCGAGTACCCTACTGCATTTGGTATGGAAGATCAGTCTCCTGAAGAAAAAGCTATCGCAGAAGCAGATGCAAAATCTGGTGCGTCACTTAAACTTACAATCCTTAACCCACTTGGAAGAATCTGGACTATGGTTGCCGGCGGTGGAGCTTCAGTTGTTTATGCTGATACTATCGCAGACCTTTCTGGAAATGTTGCAGATCTTGCGAATTATGGTGAGTATTCAGGTGGCCCGACAACTGGCGAAACAAAATTTTATGCAGATACTCTTTTTGATTTGATGACTCGTCATAAAGATCCAAAAGGGCGTGATAAAATTCTTATCATCGGTGGCGCAATTGCAAACTTTACAGATGTTGCTAAAACATTTACAGGGATTATCCAATCATTTGAAGATTATGCTGAAAAATTAAAAGCGCACAACACTCGTATTTATGTACGCCGTGGCGGACCAAACTATGAAAAAGGTCTCAAAGATATTCAAGCCGCAGCAGACCGTTTGGGTCTTTATATAGAAGTTTACGGACCAGAAACTCACGTTACTGATATCGTTCGTATGGCATTAGAGAAGTAAGGAGATATTTATGGGTGCATTATTTACTAAAGATACACAAGCAATTTTTTGGAATAACAATACAAGCGCGATTCAACGTATGCTTGATTATGATTATACTATTTCTCGTCCAAAACCGTCCGTTGCAGCGATCGTAGCTCCAACGTCAAACAATAAATTTGAGAAATTTTTCTATGGTCCAGATGAGATTATGGTTCCAGTTTTTCGTACTACTGGTGAAGCTGCAAAAGCTTTCCCAAAAGCAGATGTTTTACTTAACTTTGGATCTTTTAGAACTGCTTACGATGTTACAATGGAAGCGATTGAGATCAAAGGTCAATTTAAAACTGTTATGGTGACAGCTGAGGGTATTCCAGAGAGACTTGCAAGAAAAATGAACCAATCAGCTCGTGATGCTGGTGTGACAGTCATTGGGCCTGCAACCGTTGGTGGGATTGCTCCGGGTGCATTTAAGATTGCAAATGTTGGTGGAACAATTGAAAATATTGTAAATTCTAAGCTTCATCGTGCAGGTTCATGTGGACTTGTAACGCGTTCAGGCGGACTTTTTAATGAACTTTCAAATATCATTGCTATTAATGCTGATGGTATCTCTGAGGGTGTTGCCATAGGTGGAGACCGTTTTGTAGGATCAGTTTTTATTGATAACCTTTTGAGAATGGAAAGCAATCCTGAAGTGAAATATATGATTCTTCTTGGTGAAGTTGGCGGTACTGAAGAGTACAAAGTGATCGATGCTGTGAAAAATGGTCAAATCAAAAAACCAATCATCGCTTGGTGTATCGGAACAATTGCAAAACACTTTAGTTCAGGTGTACAATTTGGCCACGCAGGTGCAAGCGCAAACGCTGACGCTGAAACTGCAGCTGCTAAAAACAGTGCAATGGCTGAAGCTGGTATATTTGTTCCTGAGAGTTTCAACGATCTTCCAAACAAGATCAAAGAAGTATATGCAAAACTAAAAGCTGAAGGTGTTATTACTGATATCACTGAGCCGGCACTAAAAACTGTTCCAACTGTTCGCCGTGCAAAAGAATTTATCTGTACAATCTCTGATGACCGTGGTGATGAAGCAACATATGCTGGTTACCCAATCTCTTCGGTTGCAACTCCAGAAACTGGCTTTGGAATTGGTGATGTTATTTCACTTTTATGGTTCAAAAAACGTTATCCAAAATGGGCAACTGAGTATATCGAAACTGTTATCAAAACTGTTGCTGACCATGGTCCGGCGGTTTCAGGTGCGCACAACGCGAAAGTTACAGCTCGCGCAGGGAAAGATGTTATCTCTTCACTTGTAACTGGTTTACTTACAATCGGTCCACGTTTTGGTGGAGCTATTGATGATGCGGCGCGTTACTTCAAATATGCAAATGATAACGGTATGAGCCCGGCTGAGTTTATTGACTATATGAAGAGAGAAGGAAAAACGATTTCTGGTATTGGTCACCGTATCAAATCAGTTCGTAATCCAGATCTTCGTGTAAGCGGACTCAAAAAATTTGCGCACGAGAACTTTCCAGCAACTCCACTTCTTGACTACGCTCTTGAAGTAGAAAAATTGACTACAAGCAAAAAAGATAATCTCATCTTAAACGTTGATGGTACTATCGGTATCTTGATGGTTGATATGTGGCGTGCTCTTGGATATTCAGAAGCAGACATAGATGGATTTATCGATGCTGGCACATTAAATGCATTTTTCGTAGTTGGTCGTTCTATCGGTTTCATTGGTCATATTCTTGATGAAAAACGTCTTGGAATGCCAATGTATCGTCATCCAACTGATGATATTCTTTATAATGTAGAACTAGCAGAACAACTGTAATTCTTTTTATATTTATGCTTACATGTAAGAGTCCTTACATGTAAGCAAATTTACGTCGCTTCACTTTTACAATATCCTCTTTTCTAATTTACTTTACATTACTTTTTCGTTACAATGCAGTTTAATCAATTTTATAATTAAAGAAGCAAAATGAAAAAATCAGCTTTCACTATGAT